>NZ_JBEYWC010000021.1:71132-130362 GCF_040704505.1 Streptomyces sp. NPDC047002 | reverse complement strand
CAACACACCTCCACCAACACTCTTCCCCCACCCCACGCTCTTCCGATCTGTCATGTTTCACGTGAAACATGACCCCGCCCCCTCGTCTGGCGCCCTCAGGCGCCCTGCCGCTCCGCCCACCACTTCCTCAGCGCCGCCACGGCCTCGTCATGCCCCAGGGGCCCCTGTTCGAGCCGCTGCTCCAGCAGGAACGAGTAGGCCTCACCGATCGCGGGGCCGGGCCCGATGTCCAGGATCTCCATGATCTGGTTGCCGTTGAGGTCCGGCCGGATCGCGTCGAGCTCCTCCCGCTCCTGGAGCTCCGCGATCCGCTCCTCCAGGCCGTCGTACGCACGGGAGAGCGCGGCCGCCTTGCGCTTGTTGCGGGTGGTGCAGTCCGAGCGGGTCAGCTTGTGCAGTCGGCTGAGCAGCGGTCCCGCGTCCCGTACGTAGCGGCGCACGGCGGAGTCCGTCCACTCCCCCGACCCGTAGCCGTGGAACCGCAGATGGAGTTCGACCAGCCGGGAGACGTCCTTGACCATGTCGTTGGGGTACTTGAGGGCGGTCATCCTCTTCTTCACGAGCTTCGCCCCCACCACCTCGTGGTGGTGGAAGGAGACCCGGCCGTCCCCCTCGAAGCGGCGCGTCCGGGGCTTGCCCACGTCGTGCAGGAGCGCGGCGAGGCGCAGGACCAGGTCGGGCCCGCCCTCCTCCAGGTCGATGGCCTGCTCCAGGACGGTCAGCGAGTGCTCGTACACGTCCTTGTGCCGGTGGTGCTCGTCGCTCTCCAGCCGCAGCGTCGGCAGCTCGGGCAGCACCCGCGCGGCGAGGCCGGTGTCGACGAGCAGGGCCAGCCCCTTGCGGGGGTGCCCGGACAGCAGGAGCTTGTTCAGCTCGTCCCGCACCCGCTCGGCCGAGACGATCCCGATCCGGTCGGCCATCTCCGTCATGGCGGCGATCACGTCGGCGGCGACCTCGAAGTCCAGCTGCGCCGAGAAGCGCGCGGCCCTGAGCATCCGCAGCGGGTCGTCGGAGAAGGACTCCTCTGCCGTCCCCGGAGTCCGCAGCACGCGCCGGGCGAGGTCGTCGAGGCCGCCGTGCGGATCGACGAACTCCTTGCGCGGCAGCGCGAGCGCCATCGCGTTCACCGTGAAGTCGCGGCGCACCAGGTCCTGCTCGATCGAGTCGCCGTACGACACCTCGGGTTTGCGCGACGCGCGGTCGTACGCCTCCGAGCGGTAGGTCGTCACCTCGATCTGGAAGTCCTGCTCGACCCCGTCCACCAGCGCGGTCTTGCGGCAGCCGATGGTGCCGAACGCGATCCCCACGTCCCACACGGCGTCCGCCCACGGCCGCACGATCTTCAGAATGTCCAGCGGCCGGGCGTCGGTGGTGAAGTCCAGGTCGTTGCCGAGCCGGCCGAGCAGGGCGTCCCGTACCGACCCGCCCACCAGGGCGAGCGAGAAGCCCGCCTCCTGGAACCGGAGCGCCAGGGCATCGGCGACGGGGGACACCCGCAGCAGTTCACTGACCGCGCGGCTCTGCACCTGATTCAGTGCACGGGGATTGTCTTCGTTGGCGTTCGGCACAACAGGAAAGCGTACGTGCAGCGGAGGACGCGGTCCGCTCCGGTTTCCGGTATCCCGTACATCAACGGGTATCAACGGGTTTCGTCCGTACCCCCGCCTCCTCGGTGTGCGGTCGCACCGCCGGGCATGAGAGTCTTCACGATCTCGTGGAACACTCCCCAGCACTTCGCCACAGCGCCCATCGTTACCATGCGGGGACGCACCGAACGACAGACCACCAGCGGCAGCCAACGAGGACGAGGGACGGACGAGCGCGTGGCCGATGCGGCACACTTCCGGGGGACGGGCCACAGCGCTGCCCGTCGGTGGCTGCGGCGCGCAGTGGCCCTGACCGCCGGAGCTCCACTCCTCGCGGGCCTGCTCGCGGGCACCGCGCAGGCCGCGCACACGGCGGTCCCCGCGGCACCGGAACCGGCGTCCGCGCCGGTGAAGGCGGGCGCGGACGGCACCGTCGCCGTGGCCCTCAACACGCTCTCGCCGAGCGCACCGGTCAAGGGCGACACCCTCACCATCTCCGGCACCGTGACCAACCGCGGCAAGACCGCCGTCGACGACGCGGACGTCGACCTGCGGGTCGGCCCCCGCCTCTCGGGCCGCAGCGCCATCGACGACGCCGCGAACGCGTCGGCGAGCACCGCGGTCCAGGTCGCGCCGCTGGGCGGCAAGTACCGCGTCAAGATCGCGCACCTGCCGGGCAGGGCCCGCCAGGACTTCGCCCTCTCGGTGCCCGTCAGCGACCTCGGCCTCGACGAGAGCGGCGTCTACCAGCTCGGTGTCTCCCTCTCGGGCGAGACCGCCCGGGAGCCCTGGGATCACGTGCTCGGCATACAGCGCACGTTCCTGCCGTGGCAGCCCGAGCCCACGGACAAGAAGACACAGCTCACCTTCCTGTGGCCGCTGGTCTCCACGATCCACCTGTCGGCGCAGACGGGCGCGGACGAGCAGCAGACGCCCGTCTTCGACAACGACGACCTCGCGGCCGACCTGGCGCCCGGCGGACGGCTCCAGCAGATGGTGGCCCTCGGCAGCCAGCTGCCCGTCACCTGGGTCATCGACCCCGACCTGCTGGCCACGGTCGACGCGATGACGCACAGGTACAGCATCAAGAAGGGGAACACCACGGTCCCCGGCAAGAACCAGCAGCTCGCCAACCAGTGGCTGAACTCGCTGGAGAAGGCCGTGCAGCACCACCCGGTGGTCGCCCTGCCGTTCGCGGACCCGGACCTGGCGTCCCTGGCCCACACCGGGCGGGGCGTGTCCGGGGGGCTCAGCCACCTCCAGCCGGCCACCCAGGTCGCCGCGACCACCGTGGACACGATCCTCCATGTGACGCCGTCCACGGACTTCGCCTGGCCGGTCGACGGGGCGGTCGACCCGTCCATCGTCGACGTGGCGACCTCCGCGGGCGCCGACAAGGTGATCGCCCGCAGCGACAGCCTCGTCGACAACCTGCCCTACACGCCGACCGCGGCACGGCCCGTGGGCGGCGGTACGACGGCGGTCGTCGCCGACACCCGGCTCTCCACGGCCTTCCAGGGCGACCTGACGACGGCCTCCGCCTCCACGCTCGCGGTGCAGCGGTTCCTCGCCCAGTCGCTCGCCCTGGCCCAGCAGGAGCCGGACAAGCAGCGCAGCATCGTCGTCGCGCCCCAGCGGATGCCGAACGCCGGGCAGGTCCAGGCGATGGCCGCCGCGCTGCACGGGCTGGACTCGGAGCGCTGGACCGAGCCGCAGAACCTGATGGACGCGGCCTCGGCCACCCCCGACCCGAGCGCGAACACCCACGTCCCCCCGCAGTCCGGCTACCCGCGGAGCCTGCGCAAGCAGGAGCTCCCGACCTCGGCGTTCCAGCAGATCCAGGACACCCAGGACCTGCTCACCCGCTTCACGGACATCCTCAGCGCCCCCGACCGGGTCGAGGCGCCCTTCGCGAACGCCCAGGAGCGGTCGATGTCCACCTCCTGGCGGGGCGACACCGGGCGGGCGAGCGCCTACCGCGGATCGGTGCGGGCCTACCTGGACGGCCTCAGGGGCGAGGTGCTGCTCGTCCCCAAGTCCGACCTGACGCTCTCGGGAGCGAGCGCGACCATCCCGGTCACGGTCCAGAACAAGCTTCTCCAGGACGTCCAGCACCTCGTGCTGCGGCTCTCGTCGAGCAAGCCCACCCGCCTCAAGCTCGACGGCGACAAGGCCGTGGCGGACCAGCCGATCAAGGTCGGCGGCGGCCACAGTCAGTCGGTGAAGTTCACCGGCACCGGCAACGCCAACGGCCCGGTCGAGGTGAGCGCGCAGCTGTTCACCCAGGACGGCCGCCCCTACAGCCAGAAGATGACCTTCGAGGTCAAGGTCTCGGAGATCACCCCCACCGCCATGCTGGTCATCGCGAGCGGTGTGCTGCTGCTCGTCTTCGCAGGCGTCAAGATGTACAGCAGGCGCAAGCGCGCGGCCGCCCGCCGCGCGGCAGCCCAGGAAGCACGGGGCGACGGCCCGGAGGGCGGGCCGGACGACGGCCCCGCGGACGGTCCCGGCGACGGCCCGGCGAACGGCTCGGACGGCGAGCAGCCGAGTGACCCCGCAGTGGACACCCGACCTGGAAACCCGGCACCGTCGGGCTCGGGTGAGAAGGTGGACCGTTGAGCGATGTCGTGGCCGGCCGGCCCGGGACGATGAGGTGGGGTAATCCATGAACGCGCCGTACGACGGTGAGCGCGGCCCTGGCACGGGCGGCGACCCCGCGGGGCAGCACCCCGCACCGCCGCCGCCCGCGCAGGGCGATCCGTACGCCCAGCAGCCGTACCCCCAGGAACAGCAGCAGTCCCAGCAGCACGCACAGCAGCCGCCGTACGCCCCCCAGGCCGGGGACCCGTACGTCCAGGAGGCGTACCGGGAGGACCCGTACTGGGCCCGGGAGCACTCGTCCCGGGATCCGGTGACCGACGCACTCCAGGACCGCGCGGCGCACCCGCCGCAGGCGCCCGGCACGCCCGCGGACGCCACCCAGCAGCTGTACCGGCCGCAGCCCCAGCAGCAGCGCTACGGTCCCGACCCGCGGGTGTGGGCGCAGAGCACGCCGCAGGAGTCCTACGGCGACGACAGGACCATGCAGTTCACCGGCGTCGACGACCTGGTGACCAGGGCCGGCACGGAGCCGCAGCGGCCGGACGCGTTCGCGCACCTCTACCGCGACCAGCAGGCGGGCGCGCCCGCGGCCCCCGCAGAGCCCGAGCCCGAGCAGCCCGCCCCGGCGAAGCCCGCGAAGTCGGGCGGGCTCCTCAAGTCCAGTGCCGTCATGGCCGCCGGCACCCTGGTGTCCCGTCTGACCGGCTTCATCCGCAGCCTCGTCATCACCGCGGCCCTGGGGGCTTCCCTCCTCGGCGACTCGTGGACCGTCGCCTACACCCTGCCGACGATGATCTACATCCTCACCGTCGGTGGTGGCCTCAACTCGGTCTTCGTTCCGCAGCTCGTCCGCGCGATGAAGGAGGACGACGACAATGGCGAGGCGTACGCCAACCGGCTGCTCACCCTCGCGATGGTCGTGCTCGCCGTCATCGTCGCCATCGTGGTGCTCGGTGCACCTGAGCTGATCCACGCGCTCTCCGGGACCGTGGCCGGCAATCCGGACGCCGACAACGTCGGCGTGACCTTCGCGCGCTATTGCCTGCCCACGATCTTCTTCATGGGCATCCACGTGATCATGGGTCAGGTCCTGAACGCGCGCGGCAAGTTCGGCGCGATGATGTGGACCCCAGTCCTCAACAACATCGTCATGATCGCCACCTTCGGCCTGTTCATCTGGGTCTACGGCACGGCTGCCGACTCCCACATGACGGTACGCACCATCCCGCCGGACGGCGTCCGGCTGCTCGGCATCGGCACCCTGCTCGGCCTGACGGTGCAGGCACTGGCAATGATCCCCTACCTGCGCGAGGCCGGCTTCAAGTTCCGGCTGCGCTTCGACTGGCGTGGGCACGGACTCGGCAAGACCGTGGCGCTCGCCAAGTGGACAGTCCTCTTCGTCCTCGCCAACCAGGCGGGCGTGCTGGTTGTCACACAGCTGTCCACGGCGGCCGGCAACGCGTCCCACGCGCAGGGCAGGGGCTTCCTCGCGTACAGCAACGCCCAGCTGATCTGGGGCATGCCGCAGGCCATCATCACCGTGTCCGTGATGGCGGCCCTGCTGCCGCGCATCTCGCGAGCGGCGAGCGACGGCGACTCCGGTGCCGTGCGCGACGACATCTCACAGGGCCTCAGGACCTCCGCTGTCGCGATTGTGCCGATCGCCTTCCTCTTTCTGGCGCTCGGCGTACCGATCTCGACGCTGTTGTTCTCGTCGAGCGGCCTGGACTCCGCCCGCTCCATGGGCTACATCCTGATGGCGTTCGCCCTGGGACTCATTCCCTACTCCGTGCAGTACGTCGTCCTGCGCGGCTTCTACGCCTACGAGGACACGCGAACGCCCTTCTACAACACCGTCGTCGTCGCCGCGGTCAACGCCGCCGCCTCCGCGATCTGTTATCTGGTGCTGCCCGCGCGCTGGGCCGTCGTCGGCATGGCCGCCTCGTACGGGATCGCCTACGCGGTCGGAGTGGGCGTCGCCTGGCGCAGGCTTGCGAAACGGGTCAACGGCGACCTCGACGGCAAGCGCGTCACGCGGACGTACGCCCGTCTCTGCCTCGCGGCCATCCCAGGGGCCATCGTCGGTGGTGCGATCGGACTGGCGATCCTGAAGTATGTGAGCGAGGGAGCGGGCGGTGCCCTCCTGGCGCTCGCGTTCGGCGGCGCGGCGCTGCTCGGCGTCTTCTACGTCGCGGCCAAGAAGATGCGGATCGAGGAACTGAACGGCATGGTCGGGATGGTGCGCGGCCGCCTGGGGCGGTAGCGGCGCGCGGTCCTGGCACAACCATCGCCGGGCACCGTGTGTCGTGCATAGCACCTACTGCGGGCACAATTGGCTTGGCTGTTGAACAGTGCGCAACGGATGGGGAGGCAGGAGCGACGGTGGCGGAACGTAGCACGGCTGCCGTCGACGTGGCCGACAACGGTGGCGACGAGCCGCTGTCCGCCAAGCAGGACACGGCGGAGGAGACCACGGCCGACGGGGCGGCGGAAGCCCAGGACAGCGCGGAGCAGTCCGCGGCCGCGACAACGCCCGACACGAGCGACGAGGCCGGCGAGGCCGAGCAGGACTTCGTGGCGCCGGAGCTGCACAGCGGCCACAAGCTGGCCAGACGCTACCGCCTGGAGGAGTGCGTCACCCGTCTGGACGGATTCAGCAGCTGGCGTGCCGTCGACGAGAAGCTGCGCCGCGCGGTCGGTGTGCACCTCCTCCCCGCCGAGCACCCCCGCGCCCGCTCCGTGCTGGCCGCCGCCAGGTCCGCCGCGCTCCTCGGCGACCCCCGCTTCGTGCAGGTCCTCGACGCCGTCGAGGAGAACGACCTCGTCTACGTCGTCCACGAATGGCTGCCCGACGCGGTCGAACTCACCGCTCTCCTCGCCTCGGGGACCCTGGAGGCCCATGACACCTACCAGCTCGTCAGCCAGGTGTCCCAGGCCATGGCCGCGGCCCACCGCGAAGGGCTTGCGCACCTGCGGCTGACGCCCGGCGCCGTGCTGCGCACCTCGGGCGGCCAGTACCGCATCCGCGGCCTCGCGGTGAACGCCGCGCTGCGCGGCATCACAGCGGACCGCCCGCAGCGCACCGACACCGAGGCCATCGGCGCCCTCCTCTACGCCTCCCTGACCCAGCGGTGGCCCTACGAGACCGACGCCTACGGGCTGACCGGCCTGCCGAAGGGCGTCGGGCTCCTGCCGCCCGACCAGGTGCGCGCGGGCGTCCACCGAGGGCTCTCCGAGCTCGCCATGCGGGCCCTCGCCAACGACGGCGCCACGGCGTCGCGGCAGGAGCCGCCCTGCACCACGCCCGACGAACTCGCGAAGGCCGTGGCGGAGATGCCCCGCATCCGGCCGCCAGAGCCCGCCTTCACCGCGCCCCCTGACTACCAGCGCACCACCTACCAGCAGGGCAGCTACGGGACGCCGCAGCCCGGCCCGCGCAGCACGGTGGTCGCACCGCCGATCGTGCCGCCGCCCCCGCTCCAGACGCGTCCCGGCAGGCTCCTGAAGTGGGTGGTCTCCGCCCTGGTGATCGTGGCCCTCGGCCTCGGCAGCTGGCAGATCGCCGACCGGGTGCTCAGCCACCGCGACAACGACTCGCCGGCCCCTTCGAAGGTCACCAAGGACGACGGCGACAAGGCGGCCGCCGCCTCGAAGCCCCTGGCCATCGCCGGGGCCCATGACTTCGACCCCCCGCCGGGCGACGGATCGGAGAACCCCGGCGACGTCCCGAAGGCGTACGACGGCAACTCCGCCACCTCGTGGGAGACCAAGCGCTACATCGGCGAGCCGACCTTCGGGAATCTGAAGGCCGGGGTCGGCCTGATCCTGGACCTCGGCAGCGTCCAGCAGGTCGGATCGGTCACGGTCGACTTCGTCGGGCAGACGTCCGTCGAGCTGAGGACCGCGTCAGCCGACGCCGGCGCGAGCCCGACCTCGCTCGACGGGTTCACGAAGATTGCCGAGGGAACCGGTGAGAAAGTACAGCTGAAGCCTTCCGCCCCGGTGAAGTCGCGGTACGTTCTGGTCTGGCTGACCAAACTTCCGGCGGTCGGGGACGGCGGCTACCGGGGCTCGGTCTCGGAGATCCACGTCACCAGCTGACCGGATCAGGGGAGGGGCTCACCGTTGGACGACGCCGCACTCACCGACGTGAGCGACCAAGACCTTCTGGCCGCCCATGTCGACGGCGATCCGGACGCCTTCGGTGAGCTTGTGCGCCGCCACCGCGACCGACTGTGGGCCGTCGCGATGCGCACGCTGGGCGACCGGGAGGAGGCCGCCGACGCCGTGCAGGACGCCCTGGTCTCCGCCTTCCGCGCCGCCCATACGTTCCGGGGCCAGTCAGCCGTCACCACGTGGCTGCACCGCATCACCGTGAACGCCTGTCTCGACCGGGTCAGGAAGGCGGCGAGCCGCCGCACCACCCCGGTGGACGACACCGAGCGCATGGAGCAGCTCCTCGGACCCCATGAGTCGGCCGAGGCCCCCGCGGAGCGCCAGGACCTCCACCGGCAGCTGTTCGCGGCGCTGGCGAAGCTTCCCCCCGACCAGCGGGCCGCCCTCGTCCTGGTGGACATGCAGGGCTATCCCGTCGCCGAGGCGGCCCGGGTCCTCGGAGTACCGAGCGGCACGGTCAAGAGCCGCTGCGCGCGGGGCAGGGCCCGTCTCCTGCCGCTCCTCAGCCACCTCAGAAGTGACGTGGGCGACACGCCCAGGCGGGCCGGGGGACGGAACCGGACGCCCGGGGCTCCCGTCCCACCGACGACGGGACAGAACTCGACGGAACCGGGCGATCCGGCAGCGCTGAAGGGCGGAGGTGGACGCGCGTGACTTCCCCGTCCGACAGGGGCCGGCACCCGGACGTCGAGGAGATCTCCGACTACACCGAGGGCCTCCTGCCCCCGTCCCGCACCGGCGAGGTCAGGCAGCACCTCGACGACTGCGCGGACTGCGCGGACATCCACCGCTCACTGCGGGAGATCCAGGGCCTGCTCGGCACACTGCCCGCTTCCTCCCCCATGCCGACCGATGTCGCCGAGCGCATCGACGCGGCTCTCGCGGCGGAGGCGCTGCTCGACACCGCCAGGGAACCCTCGGCTCTCCACGGCCCCAGGGCCCCCCGGGAGAGCGCGGCCACCACCGACGACCGGACCTCGGCCGCCGCGGAGCACGTCGGGCGAGGTGACGCGCGTAGCGACGAGCAGGCCTCCGCTTCGGAGGCCGTCGCCATGGCCGGCGAGCCTCATGTTTCACGTGAAACATCGCGCTCCTCGCGCGCTCCCGGGACTCCGAGCCGCTCGACCAGCGGCCCGGGCCGCAACGCGACCGGCCCCGGCAGGACCCCGCGCCGACGCAGGAGCGTCGCCCTCGGGACCGCTCTCGGCGTGGCCGTGATCGGTGCGGGAGTCCTCCTCTTCCAGGGCACGGACGGGAAGACGCCGGTCACGTCGGCTGACCGTCAGGCGTCGTCCCGGGCCAGCGCCACGGCGAACGCCGACGAGTTCTCCGGCTCCCCGCTGGAGACCCGTGTCGACACCCTTCTGACCGCGAAACCGAGCGGTACCCCGCGGTCCGCGCCCGGAACCCAGAGCAACTCGGCGGACACGGGTGCCTCGACCAGTCAGCCGTTGATGCAGGCTCTCCCTGAGGTGCCGCGCTGCGTCCAGCAGGGGACGGGCCGCACGGAGGCCGTCCTCGCGGCCCAGCAGGGCACCTACCGGGGGACGCCGGCCTACCTCCTCGTCCTGGCCAACCCCTCGGACGACACCACGGTCCGGGTGTATGTCATCGACTCGTCCTGCGTGGGCGCGACCCCGCCCGTCAAGGGCGCGGTCCTGGAGACGGAGACCCTGCCCCGCCGCTGACCAGAGGCCCTTCGCGCCGACGTCCTGTCCGGGAATGCACGGCCCGTAGTATCCGTTGGGTGGGATGACAGTCCTTGAACTGGTCCCGATGAGGCAGCAGGCAGTCTCCAGAGACGAGGAAGAACCCGTGAGCGACGTCCGTAACGTGATCATCATTGGCTCCGGGCCGGCCGGCTATACGGCCGCGCTGTACACCGCGCGTGCGTCGCTGAAGCCGCTGGTCTTCGAGGGCGCCGTCACCGCGGGCGGCGCGCTGATGAACACCACCGAGGTGGAGAACTTCCCCGGGTTCCAGGACGGGATCATGGGCCCGGACCTCATGGACAACATGAAGGCCCAGGCCGAACGGTTCGGCGCGGAACTCGTGCCCGACGACATCGTCGAGGTGGACCTGACGGGCGCCATCAAGACCGTCACGGACACGGCGGGTACCGTGCACCGCGCCAAGGCCGTGATCGTCGCGACCGGCTCCGCCTACCGCAAGCTGGGGCTGCCCCGCGAGGACGAGCTCTCCGGCCGCGGTGTCTCGTGGTGTGCGACCTGTGACGGCTTCTTCTTCAAGGACCAGGACATCGTCGTGGTCGGCGGCGGCGACACCGCGATGGAGGAGGCCACCTTCCTCTCGCGCTTCGCCAAGTCCGTGACGATCGTGCACCGCCGCGACACCCTGCGGGCCTCCAAGGCCATGCAGGACCGCGCCTTCGCCGACCCGAAGATCACCTTCGCCTGGAACAAGGAGGTCGCCGAGATCCACGGCGACCCCAAGCTCAGCGGGCTGACCCTGCGCGACACGCAGACCGGCGAGACCTCCGAGCTGGCCGTGACGGGTCTGTTCATCGCGGTGGGCCACGACCCGAGGACCGAGCTGTTCAAGGGCCAGCTGGACCTGGACGACGAGGGCTACCTCACGGTGGACGCCCCCACGACCAGGACCAATCTCGCGGGCGTCTTCGGTGCGGGCGACGTGGTCGACCACACCTACCGCCAGGCGATCACCGCCGCGGGCACCGGCTGCTCGTCCGCGCTGGACGCCGAGCGCTACCTCGCCGCGCTGAGCGACAGCGAGGAGACGCCGGAGCCCGAGAAGACCCCCGCGTCGGGTCAGACCGCCACGGTCTGACCCGCCTCCGACCATCCCGCCCCACATCCACGAGTGAAGGAGGCCGCCGTGGCCGGCGACCTGAAGCATGTAACCGACGACACGTTCGAGCAGGACGTCCTCAAGAGCGACAAGCCCGTGCTGGTCGACTTCTGGGCCGAGTGGTGCGGGCCGTGCCGCCAGATCGCTCCGTCGCTCGAGGCCATCGCCGCCGAGCACGGTGACAAGATCCAGATCGTCAAGCTCAACATCGACGAGAACCCGGCGACTGCCGCGAAGTACGGCGTCATGTCGATCCCGACGCTGAACGTCTACCGGAACGGCGAGGTCGCCAAGACCATCGTCGGCGCCAAGCCGAAGGCCGCGCTCGTGCGCGACCTGGAGACCTTCATCAGCGAGTGACCCGCTCCCGCCGTTCTCGGCGACGGCGATGTTTCACGTGAAACGGCCCGCACCCCTCTCGGGGGGCGGGTCGTTCCGCTGTGCCGGAAGCCCGGCGGCGCGGGCCGTCCTCACAGTGGGTGCAGCGCGGGCTCCTTCTGCACGGCGCCGAGGAGCCGGTCCAGTGCCATCTCCATGTCGCCCTTCCACGAGAGCGTGGAGCGCAGCTCCAGCCTCATGCGCGGATACACGGGATGCGGGCGCACCGTCTTGAACCCCACCGCCAGCAGATGGTCGGCGGGCAGCACACAGGCGGGCCGCTGCCAGCGGGCGTCGCCGAACGCCTCGATCGCCTTGAACTCACGGCGGATGAGGTCCTTCGCGACGGTCTGCACCAGGACCCGCCCGATGCCCTGCCCCTGGTGGGCCGGAACGATCCGCGAGGCCATCAGCAGACAGGCGTCGGGGGAGGCCGGGCTTGTCGGGAACGCCGTGGAGCGCGGCACATAGGCAGGCGGCGCGTAGAGCACGAATCCGACCGGGACCTCGTCCACATAGGCGACGCGGCCGCAGGACCCCCATTCCAGCAGGACGGACGAGATCCAGGACTCCTTCTCCTCCTCGGCCGTGCCGTCGTTCACGGCGGCCTCCCCGCGGACCGGGTCCAGTTCCCAGAACACGCACGAGCGGCAGGGGCCCGGAAGGTCGGAGAGGTTGTCCAGAGTGAGCGGTACGAGCCGACGTCCCATGAAAGCTGTTCCTCGCTTCCTCGCCCGCGCGCCCGGGGGCACCGGCCCAGGGGCGCACAGATCGCATCGTATCCAGGCGTCCGCCGCCGGGACACAGAGAGCAAGCAAAGGGCGGGTCGTGCGCCGGTGATGTCCCGGCGCTCGACCCGCCCTCGGCGGTGGGAGCGGCTCAGCCCTCGTCGCCCTCCTCTGCCTCCTCGGACCGTTCATGGTCCATGACGCGCCCCTCTCCGGGGGCCAGCGTGCCGAGGATGCGGTCCAGATCGTCTATCGAGGCGAACTCGACCACGATCTTGCCCTTCTTCTGTCCGAGATCGACCTTCACCCGGGTCTCGAAGCGGTCCGAGAGCCGTGTCGCCAGCTCGGAGAGCGCGGGGGACACCCGGGCGCCGGCCCGTGGTCCCTTGGCCTTGGGGGTCGCCGTGGGGCGGTCACCCATCAGCTGGACGATCTCCTCGACGGCCCGCACCGAGAGGCCCTCGGCCACGATGCGCAGGGCGAGCCGGTCCTGCTCCTCGGAGTCCTCCACGGACAGCAGCGCGCGGGCGTGGCCGGCCGACAGGACCCCGGCAGCGACCCTCCGCTGGACCGAGGGGGAGAGCCGCAGCAATCGCAGGGTGTTGGATACCTGGGGACGCGAGCGGCCGATCCGGTCGGCGAGCTGGTCGTGCGTGCAGTGGAAGTCCTTGAGCAACTGGTCGTATGCAGCGGCCTCTTCGAGCGGGTTGAGCTGGGCGCGGTGCAGGTTCTCCAGCAGCGCGTCCAGCAGCAGCTTCTCGTCGTCCGTGGCCCGCACGATCGCGGGGATGCGCTCAAGGCCGGCCTCGCGGCACGCGCGCCAGCGGCGCTCGCCCATGATGAGCTCGTAGCGCTCGGGCCCGGTCTGCCGCACGACGACCGGCTGCAGCAGCCCGACCTCCTTGATGGAGGTGACCAGTTCGAAGAGGGCGTCCTCGTCGAAGACCTCA
Source organism: Streptomyces sp. NPDC047002 (assembly GCF_040704505.1). NCBI lineage: Bacteria > Bacillati > Actinomycetota > Actinomycetes > Kitasatosporales > Streptomycetaceae > Streptomyces > Streptomyces sp. NPDC047002. The sequence continues at coordinate 117,114 of NZ_JBEYWC010000021.1, read as the reverse complement.
CGGGGCTGCCGCGGGTTCGGCGTGATGAAACCGATCGGCACCTCGGCGAAGTGCGCGCCCGCCACCGCGTTCGGGCTCTCCTCGGCCGGCTCGTCGGCGGCCCGCCCGCCGGACGGCTCGGACTCCGGGGAGGTGGCGGCCGCCGGGAGCGAGGCGACCTTCGCCGCCGCCACGCCCCGCTCCGCGGTCAACAGGGCCGCCCCCGAAGGGGTCTCGTCCCCGGTCGCCGGTACCGGCTCCTGCGGGGCAGCGGGAATCAGCGCACCGAGCCCCCGCCCCAGCCCCCTGCGTCGTTCGCTCACTGGATGATCCCCTCTGACATGCTCTGCTGGCTGTTCGGGTCGCCCTGGTGGGCCGTGCGGTCGTCGTAGCGGATGCCGACCCCGCGCAACGCGATCTCGCGTGCCGCTTCGAGGTAGGACAGCGAGCCACTCGATCCGGGATCATAGGTCAGCACCGTCTGCCCGTAGCTGGGGGCCTCGGAGATCCGCACCGAGCGGGGAATGCTGGTCCGCAGGACCTCCTCGCCGAAGTGGCTGCGCACCTCGTCCGCGACCTGGGAGGCCAGCCGCGTCCTTCCGTCGTACATCGTCAGCAGGATCGTGGAGACGTGCAGGGACGGGTTGAGATGGCCGCGGACCAGTTCCACGTTGCGCAGCAACTGCCCCAGGCCCTCCAGCGCGTAGTACTCGCACTGGATCGGGATCAGCACCTCCGCGCCGGCCACCAGCGCGTTGACGGTGAGCAGGCCCAGGGAGGGCGGGCAGTCGATCAGGACGTAGTCCAGCGGCTGCTCATAGGCGGAGATCGCGCGCTGGAGCCTGCTCTCGCGCGCCACCAGGGAGACCAACTCGATCTCCGCACCGGCGAGATCGATGGTGGCGGGGGCGCAGAAGAGGCCCTCGACATCCGGCACCGGCTGGACGACCTCGGAGAGCGGCTTGCTCTCCACGAGGACGTCGTAGATGGAGGGCACCTCGGCGTGGTGGTCGATCCCGAGGGCGGTGGAGGCGTTCCCCTGGGGGTCCAGGTCGACCACCAGCACGCGGGCGCCGTGCAGCGCGAGAGAGGCGGCCAGGTTCACCGTGGTGGTGGTCTTGCCCACGCCGCCCTTCTGGTTGGCGACCACCATGACGCGCGTCTGCTCGGGACGCGGCAGCCCCTCGCCAGCGCGACCCAGCGCCTCCACCGCGAGCTGGGCAGCTCTGCCGATGGGGGTGTCGTCCATCGGGGGCGGTGTTTCACGTGAAACATCGTCCCCCACGGGCTCGGTACGGGGACCGGGGACCGGATCGGCCATCGGTCCCGCGATGTTGGCGTCGGACCGCAAGGATTCACTCTCCTCGACTTCAGACTCGCAATGAACAGAGCCTGCCATGCTTTGGGGGCGGCGAACCAGCGAGGCCCGTTGTTCTGTGGAGGAAAGCCCCTCTGTGGACAACTCTGTGCCCCGTCCGAGGGGTTTCCGGGCTCGCGGTGCGGCTGCCGCGCGCCCACGGTCGATGATTCCCTGAAGCAGTGAGCGACGTTTCACGTGAAACACGATGCACGCGCCGCCGGACGAGACGCCCACGACACTCCGGGAGAATCCGGCACCGCGCCATCTATGGAGCATCATGCCCACGGGCTCCGACGGGTCGACGGACCGGCCACGGCCACCCAGGGCTGCCACCGGCGCGCCCGGCCAGGACTCCCCCCGGGCCGCCGTCAGCGGCCCGGACACCCGTGTCCCGCTCCGCGCGCGACGCGCACGTCTCAGCGACGGCGGCGGGTGCGGCCTGTGCGGGCGGCCTTGGCGCGCTTCGCGGCGAACCGGACGCCGCCCGGGCTCTCGCCCACCTCGACCCTGACCACCGTGGCCGGCGGGTCGACGACACCCTCCCCCGCCCGCAGGACGGAGGTGTCCACGACGCCCAGCTTGCCCAGGGCCGCCCTGGCGCCCTTCAGCTCCTCCTCCGCGGTGTCGCCCTTGAGCGCCAGCATCTCCCCGTAGGGCCGCAGCAGCGGCACGCCCCAGCCGGCGAGGCGGTCGAGCGGCGCGACCGCGCGGGCGGTCACCACATGCACGGGCGGGACCTTGCCCAGCATCTCCTCGGCGCGCCCGCGCTCGATCGTCACATGGTCGAGCCCCAGCACCTCCACGACCTCCTGGAGGAAGTTCGTCCTCCGCAGCAGCGGTTCGAGCAGCGTGATCCGCAGGTCGCGGCGGACCAGCGCGAGCGGGATGCCCGGCAGCCCCGCGCCCGACCCGACGTCGCACACCGTGACGTTCTCGGGGACGACCTCGGAGAGCACCGCGCAGTTCAACAGGTGGCGCTCCCAGAGGCGCGGCACCTCGCGCGGACCGATCAGCCCCCGCTTGACCCCCGCGTCCGCGAGCAGCTCCGCATAGCGGACCGCCTCGGGGAAGTACTCGCCGAAGACCGTCCGCGCCCCCTCGGGGGCAGGGGGAAGCTCAGCCGCCTCCGTCACGGGAACCGTCCTTCCATACCGAGCCACCGCGCGGGGGCTCACCTTCAAGGCTGACAAAGACCGGCCCCGTCTGCGAACAGACGGGGCCGGTACACAGAGGGTCCGGTCAGGCGGGCAGGACCACGACGAAGCGGCCGGGCTCCTCGCCCTCGGACTCGCTGCGGAGTCCGGCGGCGGCCACCGCGTCGTGCACCACCTTGCGCTCGAAGGGCGTCATCGGGTCGAGCCGCACCGGCTCGCCGGTGGACTTCACCTCGCTCGCGGCCTTCGCGCCCAGCTCGGCGAGCTCGGTGCGCTTCTTGGCGCGGAACCCGGCGATGTCCAGCATCAGCCTGCTGCGGTCGCCGGTCTCGCGGTGCACGGCGAGCCGCGTCAGCTCCTGCAGCGCCTCGAGCACCTCACCGTCACGCCCGACCAGCTTCTGCAGGTCGCGGCCGCCGGAGTCGCTGATGATCGAGACTGCGGCACGGTCCGCCTCGACGTCCATGTCGATGTCGCCGTCGAGGTCGGCGATGTCGAGAAGACCTTCCAGGTAGTCGGCCGCGATCTCGCCCTCCTGCTCCAGGCGGGTCAGGGTGTCACCGCTCTCCGCGGGGCCCTCGGCGGCGGCAACGGTTCCTTCCGTCACGGATGGTCTCCTTCGTCACTTCTTGGAGGGGTGCTTGGACCGCTGCTGGCCCTTGCGCTGCCCCGACTTTGCTTGGCCCGACCGTGCGGCGGCGGGCTTGCCCGAGGCCTTCGACCTGGCGGACTGCTGACCCTGCTGACCGGACTTCTGGCCGCCCTGCTTCTGGGCACCACCCTTGGCCCCGCCGCCCTGCGAGGAGCCGCCGGCCGGCTTGCCCGCGGGCTGCTTCTCCAGGTCCGTCACGCCCTCGCCGTCGGTCTTCTCGACCGTCCCCGTGGACGCCGTCGCCGTGCCCGAGGACTGCCGCTGGGCCTTGCTCTGGCGCTTCGGCTGCTGCCGCCGCACCGCACCGGCGCCGACGCCGCTCTCCGCCGCGACCGTGTCGCTCTTGACGAGCGAACCGTCGGCCTGGGCCACCAGGCCCGCCTTGGCGAGCCCGGTGATGAACTTGCGCTCGTTGTCGTTGCGGTCGGGGCCCTTGGAGACGATCGCCGCGATCATCTTCCGCTTCCGGCCGGAGCGCACCTGCTCGTGCGTGGTGGCCGTCTTGAGGAGCCGCTGGAGGAACGCGTCCTGCGCCTTGCTGCCCGGGGTGGGGTTCTGGTTGATCACGTACATCTGCTGGCCCATGGTCCACACGTTGGTGGTCAGCCAGTAGACGAGGACACCGACGGGGAAGTTCACGCCCATGCCCATGAAGATCAGCGGGAACACGTACATCAGCATCTTCTGCTGCTGCATGTACGGGGTCTTGACCGTGACGTCGACGTTCTTCGTCATGAGCTGGCGCTGCGTGTAGAACTGCGACGCCGACATCAGGATGATCATGGCGCCCGCGACCACGCGCACATCGGTCAGCGAGGCGCCGAGCGAGGCCGCCTTGTCCGCGCTGTCCAGGAACTTCACGGCGAGCGGTGCGCCGAAGATGTGGGCCTGCCGGGCGCTGTCGAGCAGCGGCTGGTTGATCGCGCCGATCTTGGTGCCGTTGGCGATGCCGGCGAGCACGTGGTAGAGCGCGAAGAAGAACGGCGACTGGGCGATGATCGGCAGACACGAGGAGAGCGGGTTGGTGCCCGTCTCCTTGTACAGCTTCATCATCTCTTCGGACTGTCGCTGCTTGTCGTTCTTGTAGCGCTCCTGGATCGCCTTCATCTTCGGCTGGAGCACCTGCATGTTGCGCGTCGACTTGATCTGCTTGACGAACAGCGGGATCAGGCAGATACGGATCAGCACCACCAGGGACACGATGGACAGTCCCCAGGCCCAGCCCGTGTCAGGGCCGAAGACCGCCCCGTACAGCGAGTGGAACTGGACGATGACCCAGGAAACCGGCCAGGTGATAAAACTGAACAGACTGGCAATCGAGTCGAACATTCAGGCTCCTTGAGCGTGGGGCGAGGTCTCTGCGGCCGGGCTGGAGGACGACGGATCCGATCCCGGTCCTCCGGAAGGCACGCCAGTCGCGGAGTGCCCGCTCTTGCTGCGCCACGCGTCGCGCAGCGCTTCATGCCACCGCGGCCGCTTCCGCGGGGGGACATGATCCACACCACCCGGCGACCACGGATTGCACCGCAGGATGCGCCAGGCGGTAAGCGCCGTGCCCTTGACTGCGCCGTGTCGGTCGATGGCCGTGTACCCATAGTGCGAGCACGACGGGTAGTAGCGACAGACCGGTCCCAGCAGAGGGCTGATCGTCCACTGGTACAGCTTGATCAGGGCAAGCAGTGGATATTTCATCGCGCGCCCCCTCCCAGCAGCCGCTGGAGGGCGGCGTCCAGGTCTCGGGCCAGTTGTTCATGGGTCGCGTCACCCGAACCGGGCAACGCTCGTACGACAACCAGGCTACCGGGGGGAAGTACGGACAGGCGTTCGCGGACGAGGTGACGAAGCTGCCGCTTCACGCGCGTCCTGACGACCGCACCGCCGACGGCTTTGCTCACGACGAAACCCGCACGCGCCGGGAAGGCACTTCCCCCCGGTGCGTGCGGGTCATGGTCACCGCTGCGCAGATGGACGACCAGCAGTGGCCGTCCCGCCCTGCGTCCTCGGCGTACCGCGATCGCGAACTCTTCGCGCCGCCTCAGCCGATGCTCGGTAGGCAGCACGTCATGACCTGACGCGGATCAGGCGGACAGACGGGCGCGACCCTTGCCGCGGCGGGACGCGAGGATCGCGCGGCCGGCACGGGTGCGCATACGCAGCCTGAACCCGTGGGTCTTGGCGCGGCGACGGTTGTTCGGCTGGAAGGTGCGCTTGCTCACTCGGGGGCTCCAGAAAATGATGGGTGATGGCGGGACATCGTCTGGCTGTCACCGTGCGCCCACGAGTAGCAGCTCTCGTTCAACGCCCGAGTGCACCGCTTCACAACCACAGCCCCTTGATCTTGGGCCCGTGATCTTTGCCCATCGGAGGCAGGCGGCAGCAGCCATCGACAACTCGACCTGGTCACGGTACGCGGCGTTACGCCATCCGGTCAAACCAGCAGTATGCGCCCCACCACTGTGCACAGCCTGTGGACAACGACTTGAACCGCGCGGGTCGGCCTGACTACCGTGACGGAACTCCGGCTTCCCGAATCCGCCGGTCTTCCCATCCCGTCCTGAGAAGCACACATTCGTGGGACCTGTGAGAGAGCGTGCCTCGTGGCTGACGTACCTGCCGATCTTGCCGCAGTGTGGCCGCGAGTGCTGGAGCAACTCCTCAGGGACGGCCAGCAGGGTGTGGAGAGCAAGGACAAGCAGTGGATCGAGCGCTGCCAGCCGCTCGCCCTGGTCGCGGACACGGCACTGCTCTCCGTCCCCAATGAATGGGGCAAGCGGGTCCTGGAGGGCAGGCTCGCCCCCCTCATCAGCGAGACGCTGAGCCGCGAGTGCGGCCGTCCGATCAGGATCGCCATCACGGTGGACCCGTCGGCCGCCGAACCCGCGCCCGCGCCGGTACCGCAGCCGCGGCACGGCGCGTACGACGACGGCTACGCGCGCCACGCGCAGGACGACGGGCTCCCTTCCGTGCGCCCCGCCTACCCCGAGTACCAGCAACAGCGGCCCGAGCCCGGCGCCTGGCCGCGCGGCCAGGAGGAGCTGTCCTGGCAGCAGACGCGGCTCGGCGGCTACCAGGACGACCCGTACTCCGGCCCGCGGCCGCAGCAGCACGACTACCGGCGGCAGGCGGACGACTACGGCAGGCCCGAGGACGACTACGGGCGCAAGGACGGCGACTACCGGCAGCCCGAGAACGAGTACCGCCCGGCCCACGACGACTACCGCGCCGGCGGCCCGGGGCAGGACGGCGGCGACTACCGCACCGGCCAGGACGGCGACTTCCGGCGCGCGGAGAACGACTACCGGTCGCCCGAGAGCGACTACCGGCCGTCCTCGGGCGGCGACCGCGGCCCCTACGAGCCGCAGCGCCAGGACGGCAGGGGCCTGCCGGAGCCGCAGCCCGGCCGGGGCGTCGGCGCGCACGCGGGCGCCCCCGCGCCCGGCGGCCACGGCGGCCCCCCTTCGGGGCCCGGCGGCCGGCACCGCGGGGTGCCGGGGCCGCTCGGCGCGCAGCCGGCGCCCGCGCCGGGGCCCGGGGAGCCGCACGCGCGGCTCAACCCGAAGTACCTCTTCGACACGTTCGTCATCGGCGCGTCCAACCGCTTCGCGCACGCGGCAGCCGTCGCGGTCGCCGAGGCCCCGGCGAAGGCGTACAACCCGCTGTTCATCTACGGGGAGTCGGGCCTCGGCAAGACGCACCTCCTGCACGCCATCGGGCACTACGCGCGCAGCCTCTTCCCCGGCACCCGGGTGCGGTACGTGAGCTCGGAGGAGTTCACGAACGAGTTCATCAACTCCATCCGCGACGGCAAGGGCGACACCTTCCGCAAGCGGTACCGCGACGTGGACATCCTGCTCGTCGACGACATCCAGTTCCTCGCGAGCAAGGAGTCGACACAGGAGGAGTTCTTCCACACCTTCAACACGCTGCACAACGCCAACAAGCAGATCGTGCTCTCCTCCGACCGGCCGCCGAAGCAGCTGATGACGTTGGAGGACCGGCTCAGGAACCGCTTCGAGTGGGGCCTGACCACGGACGTCCAGCCGCCGGAGCTGGAGACGCGGATCGCGATCCTGCGCAAGAAGGCGGTGCAGGAGCAGCTGAACGCGCCGCCCGAGGTGCTGGAGTTCATCGCGTCCCGGATCTCGCGGAACATCCGCGAGCTGGAGGGCGCGCTGATCCGGGTGACCGCCTTCGCCTCGCTCAACCGGCAGCCGGTGGACCTCGGGCTCACCGAGATCGTGCTGAAGGACCTGATCCCCGGCGGCGAGGACGCGGCCCCGGAGATCACGGCGGCCGCGATCATGGCCGCGACGGCCGACTACTTCGGCCTGAGCGTCGAGGACCTCTGCGGCTCCTCGCGCAGCCGCGTGCTGGTGACGGCCCGCCAGATCGCGATGTACCTGTGCAGGGAGCTGACGGACCTGTCGCTGCCGAAGATCGGCGCGCAGTTCGGCGGGCGCGACCATACGACGGTGATGCACGCCGATCGCAAGATCCGCGCGCTCATGGCCGAGCGCCGATCCATCTACAACCAGGTCACCGAGCTGACCAACCGCATCAAGAACGGCTGACCCCGCCGGGGCGCCGCCGTACGCGGGGCGCCCGCGGGACCGCCCGCCACCCGCTGCCCGCCGTGCGCCGTGCGCCCCGCACCCGCGCCGCACGCACAGCCGCGCCGTACGCGCACCGTGCGGGCAGCGGCGCCGTACGCGTACCGCGCACCGTCGCAGCGACAGCGGGCACGCACCGGCACCGGAGGCGCCGCGGGACACCTCCTGCGGCGCCTCCCGTCTGTCCGCCACCCGCGCGCCGAGCCCACGCCCGCGCCACGAGCGCGCCCCACCGCGGGCCCAAGGGCGCCCGGCACGCGTCACGCCCCTTGCTCCCCGAGCGCGCCGCCGCCGCGGCCCCTGCGTCCCTGAAACGCCTTCTCCCGCACCCGTGGACGACGGTTCCCGCACCCGTGGACGGCCGCTTCCGCGCCTCCGGAGCGTGCTCCGGAGGCGGTCCGCGGGCCTGGCGCTGTTCGAATACGGGCCGCGGAGCCCGTGGGCGAACCGCTTCTCCACAGATCCGCGGGATTTTCCGCGTCCACACCCTGGGGACTGCCTCGTTGTCCAGATAGCGTCCACAGACGGGCTCGACAAGGGATGATCAAGGCAGGTCAACCACCTGTGGAATTGTGCGCAACCTTCGTCCACAGCCTGTGGACAGAGAACGGGGCGTCAACACGGCGCCGGACTTGTCCACCGGCCACCCACAGGACCAGGGCGGTTACCCACAGCTCATCCACAGCTGCGTCCACTGTTCGGCAACGGAACACGCCCTCTCACCGTGTCGAGTGAAAGGCGTCACACCAAGTCCACGGATTGGGCTGTGGGAAAGGCGGGTAAACCTGGGGACGCAGCTGGGGAGAAGTCGCCCTCGGCTGTGCATGGGGTGTGCAGAACTTCCGCTCGTCCACAGTCGGACCGAGTTGTCCACGGCCTCCGCCCACAGGCGCGGTGGACAAAAAACTGCCGCTGACCTGCGCAGACGACGTTATCCACGGTTTCCACAGGCCCTACTACTACTCCCACCTAGAGTTAGCCGGGAATCCGTTTCGAAGTGGGGCCTGTGCGTAACTCGGCCCGGAGGCCCTCGCGGCGATTTGACCCGGAGCAGCAACAGCTGTCAGTGCGGTGCGTCAGACTGGTCCCCGGCATCCTTCCCCCGGCCCGATCCGGGGAACCGTGCCGACAAGGCCAGCAGGACGCAGCAACAGCAGGAGGCGGCTTACGGTGAAGATCCGGGTGGAGCGCGATGTACTCGCGGAGGCGGTGGCCTGGGTGGCGCGCAGCCTCCCTGCCCGTCCGCCGGCGCCGGTCCTCGCCGGCCTGCTGCTGAAGGCCGAGGACGGCGCGCTGAGCTTCTCCAGCTTCGACTACGAGGTCTCGGCGCGAGTCTCGGTCGAGGCGGAGGTCGAGGAGGACGGCACGGTCCTCGTCTCCGGCCGCCTCCTCGCCGACATCTGCCGCGCCCTCCCCAACCGCCCGGTGGAGATTTCCACAGACGGTGTACGGGCGACGGTGGTCTGCGGCTCCTCGCGCTTCACCCTCCACACCCTGCCGGTGGAGGAGTACCCCGCGCTGCCGCAGATGCCCACGGCGACGGGCACCGTCCCCGGCGAGGTCTTCGCCTCCGCCGCCGCGCAGGTCGCCATCGCGGCCGGCCGCGACGACACGCTCCCCGTGCTCACCGGCGTGCGGATCGAGATCGAGGGCGACACGGTCACCCTCGCGTCGACCGACCGCTACCGCTTCGCGGTCCGCGAGTTCCTGTGGAAGCCGGAGGCCCCGGACACCTCCGCGGTCGCCCTGGTGCCCGCGAAGACCCTGCTGGACACGGCCAAGGCGCTCACCAGCGGCGACACGGTCACCCTCGCGCTCGCCGGCGCGGGCGCCGGCGAGGGCCTCATCGGCTTCGAGGGCGCGGGCCGCCGCACCACGACGCGGCTGCTCGAAGGCGACCTGCCGAAGTACCGCACGCTGTTCCCGACGGAGTTCAACTCCGTGGCCGTGATCGAGACGGCGCCGTTCGTGGAGGCCGTGAAGCGCGTGGCGCTGGTGGCCGAGCGGAACACCCCGGTGCGACTCAGCTTCGAGCAGGGCGTGCTGATCCTCGAAGCGGGTTCGAGCGACGACGCACAGGCTGTGGAAAGGGTCGACGCACAGCTGGAGGGCGACGACATCTCGATCGCCTTCAACCCGACCTTCCTGCTCGACGGGCTGAGCGCGATCGACTCCCCCGTAGCCCAGCTGTCGTTCACGACGTCCACCAAGCCCGCGCTGCTGAGCGGCAGGCCCGCGGTGGATGCCGAGGCCGACGAGGCGTACAAGTACCTGATCATGCCCGTACGGCTGAGCGGCTGACCCCGCAGGTGAGCCGGGGCGGCGCGGCGTAGGCTCGGCTGCGGGTACGCATCGCCACGACGTTAAGGAATCCCTGATGGAGCTCGGTCTCATCGGTCTCGGCAAGATGGGCGGCAACATGCGCGAGCGCCTTCGCCGCGCGGGCCACACCGTCGTCGGATACGACCGGAATCCCGACATCGCCGATGTGCACAGCCTCAAGGAGCTTGTGGACAAGCTCAAGGGCCCCCGCGTCGTGTGGGTGATGGTGCCGGCGGGCGCCGCCACCCAGTCGACCATCGACGAGCTGGCTGACCTGCTCTCCCCCGGCGACGTCGTGGTCGACGGCGGCAACTCCCGCTGGACCGAGGACGAGCGGCACGCCGTCGAGCTGGGCATCAAGGGCGTCGGCTTCGTCGACTGCGGTGTCTCGGGCGGCGTCTGGGGCCTGGAGAACGGCTATGCGCTGATGTACGGCGGCACGCCGGACGACGTCGCCAAGGTCACGCCGGTCTTCGACGCCCTCAAGCCCGAGGGCGACTTCGGCGCCGTCCACGCGGGCAAGGTCGGCGCCGGCCACTTCGCGAAGATGGTCCACAACGGCATCGAGTACGCGATGATGCAGGCGTACGCCGAGGGCTGGGAGCTGCTGGAGAAGGTCGGCTCGGTCACCGATGTGCGCGAGGTGTTCCGCTCCTGGCAGGAGGGCACCGTCATCCGCTCCTGGCTGCTCGACCTCGCGGTCAACGCGCTGGACGACGACGAGCACCTGGAGAAGCTCAAGGGCTACGCCGAGGACTCGGGCGAGGGCCGCTGGACGGTGGAGGCCGCGATCGACCACGCGGTGCCGCTGCCCGCGATCACGGCGTCGCTGTTCGCCAGGTTCGCCTCGCGCCAGGACGACTCGCCTCAGATGAAGATGGTCTCCGCCCTGCGCAACCAGTTCGGCGGCCATGCCGTCGAGGCCAACGCGGCCGAGGCGAAGGCGATGAAGAAGAGCAGCAAGAAGTCCGACAAGTAGTCGGGCCGCTGTCCGGCCGAGCCGCCGGACAGCGGACCCTCCCGGGAGGCCGGCGCACATCCATGCACGTCACGCATCTGTCGCTGGCCGACTTCCGGTCGTACGCCCGGATCGAGGTGCCCCTCGGTCCGGGCGTCTCCGTGTTCGTCGGCGCCAACGGCCAGGGCAAGACCAACCTGGTCGAGGCGGTGGGCTATCTGGCCACCCTGGGCAGCCACCGGGTGTCGTCCGACGCGCCGCTGGTGCGCGCGGGCGCCGAGCGCGCGGTGATCCGCGCATCGGTGACGCAGGGCGAGCGCTCGCAGCTCGTGGAGATCGAGCTCAACCCGGGCCGGGCCAACAGGGCGCGGATCAACCGCTCCTCGCAGGTGCGGCCGCGTGACGTGCTGGGGATCGTGCGGTCCGTGCTGTTCGCGCCCGAGGACCTGGCGCTGGTCAAGGGCGACCCGGGCGAGCGCCGCAGGTTCCTCGACGAGCTGGTGACGGCCCGGGTGCCGCGCATGGCGGGCGTGCGCTCCGACTACGACCGGGTGCTCAAGCAGCGCAACACGCTGCTCAAGTCGGCGGCCATGGCCAGACGGCACGGCGGCCGCGGCATGGACCTGTCCACGCTCGACGTGTGGGACCAGCACCTGGCGCGGGTGGGCGCCGAGGTGCTCGCGCAGCGCGCCGACCTGGTCGCGGCGCTGGGCCCGCTCGCCGACAAGGCGTACGGCGACGTGGCCCCGGGCGGCGGCCCGATCGTCCTCGAATACCGGTCGTCTGCGGCCGGACAGGACACCGGAGGGCAGGCGGCCGAGCCGGGCGCCGACGGCCCGGCGCCCGGCGGCGTGGGCCGCGAGGAGCTGTACGCGCAACTGCTCGCCGCGCTCGGGGCGGTGCGCAAGCAGGAGGTCGAGCGGGGGGTGACCCTGGTGGGCCCGCACCGCGACGACCTGGTGCTGAAGCTCGGGGAGCTGCCGGCGAAGGGATACGCGAGCCACGGCGAGTCCTGGTCGTACGCGCTGGCGCTGCGGCTCGCGTCGTACGAACTGCTGCGCGCCGAGGGCAACGAGCCGGTGCTCGTGCTCGACGACGTCTTCGCCGAGCTGGACGCCAGGCGCAGGGAGCGCCTCGCCGAGTTGGTCGCGAGCGGCGAGCAGGTGCTGGTGACGGCGGCGGTCGACGACGACGTGCCGGGGGTGCTCAGCGGAGCACGGTTCTCGGTGGCGGACGGGGCGGTGGAGCGGCTGTGAGCGGTGGGGAAGGCGGCGCGGGCGCGCAGGGGAAGCCCCAGGGCGGCGCGGGCGCCGAGCCGTCCGGCGTCGACCTGGCGCGGGTGGCGCTGCGGGCCGCGCGGGAGCAGGCGAGGGCGCGGGGCGACGCGGTGCGCGAGCGCAAGCAGGCTCGCCGCGGCGGCGGCCTGAGGTCGGGGGCGCGGGCGGACGGGCGGGATCCGCTGCCGCTTGGCGCGGCCGTCAGCCGACTGATCACGGAGCGCGGCTGGGAGGCGCCCGCGGCTGTCGGCGGGGTGATGGGCCGCTGGCCGCAGATCGTCGGCGAGGAGCTGGCGAAGCACTGCGTGCCCGAGCGGTTCGACGAGGCGGACGACGCGCGGGCGCTGACGGTCGTGTGCGACTCGACGGCCTGGGCGACCCAGCTGCGCCTGCTGGCGCCGCGCCTGCTCGCCCGGCTCAACGAGGACCTGGGGCAGGGCACCGTACGGCTGATCAAGGTGCAGGGCCCCGGCGGGCCGCCCCAGCGGTACGGGCGGCTGCGCGCCCCGGGCAGCAGGGGCCCGGGGGACACCTACGGCTGAGCCGCGCGCGAGGCGTCCGGAGCGTACGGGCGCAGTGCGGAGCCGGTGCAGTGCGTACCGGCGCGGTGCGGAGCCGGTGCGGCCGCTGCCGTGGGCCGTGGGCCGGGGACGCGTGCCGACGCGTGCCCGCGGCGGCGCGGAACGGGCGTGCGGCGGGCCAGAAGCGGGCGCGGAGCGGCCGGTCCGCGGCCGCCGCACGACGTGATGTGCGTCATGGGAGCCGGGCACGGCAGGGGTGTGAACCGGTCACGGGGCGGCGCATCGAGGACCCGCGCGGACCGGGCCCGGCAGGGGTGCGCAGCGCCCGGCGTCGCCCAGGTCGCGGCACCGGCCCGGAAACCCCCTGCTGACCTGGGGATACGGGGCACAGATGTGCGGGGTTTCCGTCGGTAGCCAGAGGTTGACAGGCCGAAGCGCTGAGTGCCCGCCTGAGCCACCTGGAGCCCCGTCGCACATATGGGGAGTCGGATGGGGAGTCCCGAGGGCGGCACATGAGGACTGAGGTACCCGCAAACCCCCATTCAGGTCGCCGGTACCGGTAGACTGGGGGACAATCCCGCGACGCTCGCGGGAGCCCCTCCCCGTCGACAGACGCGACAGGCGCGATCAACCCGACAAGCGCGTCAAGCGCGACAGAAGCCGAGCGACGCAGCCGCTCCCGCGAGCCGGAGAACGGCCTGTGCTGTGCCAGAAAGGGCGCTTCGTGGCCGATTCCGGCAACCCCCAAGAGAAGACACCGACCGCGGGCGCCGAGGGCGTCGGCGGGGTGAAGAACGCCTACGACGCCAGCGCCATCACCGTGCTGGAAGGTCTTGAGGCGGTCCGCAAGCGGCCGGGCATGTACATCGGCTCGACCGGCGAGCGCGGCCTGCACCACCTGGTCCAGGAGGTCGTGGACAACTCGGTCGACGAGGCCATGGCCGGCCACGCTGACACCATCGACGTGACGATTCTGCCGGACGGCGGCGTGCGCGTGGTGGACAACGGCCGCGGCATCCCCGTCGACATCGTCCCCTCCGAGGGCAAGCCCGCGGTCGAGGTCGTCCTCACGGTGCTGCACGCAGGCGGCAAGTTCGGCGGCGGCGGCTACGCGGTCTCCGGCGGTCTGCACGGCGTCGGCGTCTCCGTCGTCAACGCCCTGTCGACGAAGGTCGCCGTCGAGATCAAGCGCGACGGCTACCGGTGGACGCAGGAGTACAAGCTGGGGGCACCGACGGCGCCGCTGCACCGTGGCGAGCCGACCGAGGAGTCGGGCACGACGGTGACGTTCTGGGCTGACCCGGAGATCTTCGAGACGACGGACTACTCCTTCGAGACCCTGTCGCGGCGCTTCCAGGAGATGGCCTTCCTCAACAAGGGCCTCACCCTGTCGCTGACCGACGAGCGGGAGTCGGCGAAGGCCGTCGCCGGCGCCGAGAAGGCCGGCGGCGACGTCGCGGAGGACGGCACGGACGAGCAGCCGCCGATGTCGGTGACGTACCACTACGAGGGCGGCATCGTCGACTTCGTGAAGTACCTCAACTCCCGCAAGGGGGAGCTGATCCACCCCACCGTGATCGACGTGGAGGCCGAGGACAAGGAGCGCCTCATCTCCGTCGAGATCGCCATGCAGTGGAACGCGCAGTACAGCGAGGGCGTGTACTCCTTCGCGAACACGATCCACACGCACGAGGGCGGCACGCACGAGGAGGGCTTCAGGGCCGCGCTGACGGGCCTGGTCAACCGGTACGCGCGCGAGCGCAGGCTGCTGCGCGACAAGGACGACAACCTCGCGGGCGAGGACATCCGCGAGGGCCTGACGGCCATCATCTCGGTCAAGCTGGGCGAGCCGCAGTTCGAGGGCCAGACGAAGACGAAGCTCGGCAACACCGAGGCCAAGACCTTCGTGCAGAAGGTCGTGCACGAGCACCTGACGGACTGGTTCGACCGCAACCCCAACGAGGCCGCGGACATCATCCGCAAGGGCATCCAGGCTGCCACCGCGCGCGTCGCCGCCCGCAAGGCGCGCGACCTCACCCGGCGCAAGGGCCTGCTGGAGTCGGCCTCGCTGCCCGGCAAGCTGAGCGACTGCCAGTCCAACGACCCGACGAAGTGCGAGATCTTCATCGTCGAGGGCGACTCCGCAGGCGGCTCGGCGAAGTCGGGACGCGACCCGATGTACCAGGCGATCCTGCCGATCCGCGGCAAGATCCTGAACGTCGAGAAGGCGCGCGTCGACAAGATCCTGCAGAACACCGAGGTCCAGGCGCTGATCTCGGCGTTCGGCACCGGGGTCCACGAGGACTTCGACATCGACAAGCTCCGCTATCACAAGATCATCCTGATGGCGGACGCCGACGTCGACGGCCAGCACATCACCACGCTGCTGCTGACGTTCCTCTTCCGCTTCATGCGGCCGCTGGTCGAGGCGGGCCACGTCTACCTGTCGCGCCCGCCGCTCTACAAGATCGACTGGGGGCGCGGCGACATCCAGTACGCCTACTCGGACCGCGAGCGCGACGCGCTGATCGAGTTGGGCAGGCAGAACGGCAAGCGGGTGCGCGAGGACTCGATCCAGCGCTTCAAGGGCCTCGGCGAGATGAACGCCGAGGAGCTGCGCGTCACCACCATGGACATCGACCACCGGGTGCTCGGCCAGGTCACGCTGGACGACGCGGCCCAGGCCGACGACCTGTTCTCGGTGCTGATGGGCGAGGACGTCGAGGCGCGGCGCTCCTTCATCCAGCGCAACGCCAAGGACGTCCGCTTCCTCGACATCTGAGCCGCGGGGCCGGGTGCGGCCCCGCGCGGACCGGCCCCGCGGCGCCCGCCGCCGGGCCCGCCCGCGGGGCCCGCGCCGACAGGCCGCCGTACAGGCCCTCGTATCCGTACAGGCCGCAACAGGCCGGAAGGAAAAGCTGACCAGCAATGGCCGACGAGAACACCCCTGACACACCGGACGCCCCGGACGGTCCCGTGCTCCCCGACGGGACCGCCGTCGAGGGCCTGGCGCTGCGCGTCGAGCCCATCGGGCTAGAGACGGAGATGCAGCGCTCCTACCTCGACTACGCGATGTCCGTCATCGTGTCGCGCGCGCTGCCCGACGTGCGGGACGGCCTGAAGCCCGTGCACCGCCGCGTGCTCTACGCGATGTACGACGGCGGCTACCGCCCCGAGCGCGGCTTCTACAAGTGCGCGCGCGTCGTCGGCGACGTCATGGGCACGTACCACCCGCACGGCGACTCGTCGATCTACGACGCCCTGGTGCGGCTCGCGCAGCCCTGGTCGATGCGGATGCCGCTCGTCGACTCCAACGGAAACTTCGGCTCTCCCGGCAACGACCCGGCCGCCGCCATGCGGTACACCGAGTGCAAGATGATGCCGCTGTCGATGGAGATGCTCCGCGACATCGACGAGGAGACCGTCGACTTCACGGACAACTACGACGGCCGCAACCAGGAGCCGACGGTCCTGCCGGCGCGCTTCCCGAACCTGCTGATCAACGGCTCCGCGGGCATCGCGGTCGGCATGGCGACGAACATCCCGCCGCACAACCTGCGGGAGGTCGCGGCCGGCGCGCAGTGGGCGCTGGAGAACCCCGAGGCCACCCCCGACGAGCTGCTCGACGCGCTGATCGAGCGGATCAAGGGCCCCGACTTCCCGACCGGCGCGCTGGTCGTCGGCCGCAAGGGCATCGAGGAGACGTACCGCACGGGCCGCGGCTCGATCACCATGCGCGCGGTGGTCGAGGTCGAGGAGATCCAGAACCGGCAGTGCCTGGTCGTCACCGAGCTGCCGTACCAGGTCAACCCGGACAACCTCGCGCAGAAGATCGCCGACCTGGTGAAGGACGGCAAGGTCGGCGGCATCGCCGACGTCCGCGACGAGACCTCGTCGCGCACCGGCCAGCGCCTGGTGATCGTCCTCAAGCGGGACGCGGTCGCCAAGGTCGTCCTCAACAACCTGTACAAGCACACCGACCTCCAGACGAACTTCGGCGCGAACATGCTCGCGCTGGTCGACGGCGTGCCGCGCACCCTCTCCCTTGACGCGTTCATCCGGCACTGGGTGGCGCACCAGATCGAGGTCATCGTCCGCCGCACCCGCTTCCGCCTGCGCAAGGCCGAGGAGCGCGCCCACATCCTGCGCGGCCTGCTCAAGGCGCTCGACGCGATCGACGAGGTCATCGCGCTGATCCGGCGCAGCGAGACGGTCGACGTCGCGCGCACGGGCCTGATGGGCCTGCTGGAGATCGACGAGATCCAGGCCAACGCGATCCTGGAGATGCAGCTGCGCAGGCTCGCCGCCCTGGAGCGGCAGAAGATCACCGCCGAGCACGACGAGCTGGAAGCGAAGATCCGCGAGTACAACGCGATCCTCGCCTCCGAGGAGCGGCAGCGCACGATCGTCCGCGAGGAGCTCGCGGTCCTGGTCGAGAAGTACGGCGACGACCGGCGCTCCAAGCTGGTCCCCTTCGACGGCGACATGTCCATCGAGGACCTGATCGCCGAGGAGGACATCGTCGTCACGATCACCCGCGGCGGCTATGTGAAGCGGACGAAGACCGACGACTACCGCTCGCAGAAGCGCGGCGGCAAGGGCGTGCGCGGCACGAAGCTGAAGGAGGACGACATCGTCGACCACTTCTTCGTGTCGACGACCCACCACTGGCTCCTCTTCTTCACCAACAAGGGCCGCGTCTACCGGGCGAAGGCGTACGAACTGCCCGACGCCGGGCGCGAGGCGCGCGGCCAGCACGTGGCCAACCTGCTGGCGTTCCAGCCGGACGAGCAGATCGCCGAGATCCTCGCGATCCGCGACTACGCGGCCGCCCCGTACCTGGTTCTGGCCACCAAGGCGGGACTGGTCAAGAAGACCCCGCTGAAGGACTACGATTCACCGCGTTCGGGTGGCGTCATCGCGATCAACCTCCGGGAGACGGAGGACGGCCGGGACGACGAACTGATCGGCGCGGAACTGGTGTCGGCCGCGGACGACCTGCTGCTCATCAGCAGGAAGGCCCAGTCGATCCGGTTCACGGCGACGGACGAAGCGCTGCGGCCCATGGGTCGTGCCACATCCGGGGTGAAGGGGATGAGTTTCCGTGAAGGCGACGAACTCCTCTCGATGAATGTGGTCAGGCCCGGTACGTTCGTGTTCACCGCCACCGACGGCGGCTATGCGAAGCGGACCAATGTGGACGAGTACCGCGTCCAGGGTCGAGGCGGCCTCGGCATCAAGGCGGCCAAGATCGTCGAGGACCGGGGCTCGCTCGTCGGTGCGCTGGTGGTAGAGGAGACCGACGAGATCCTCGCCATCACGCTGGGCGGCGGCGTGATTCGCACGCGAGTCAACGAAGTCAGGGAGACGGGCCGTGACACCATGGGTGTCCAGCTGATCAACCTGGGCAAACGCGATGCCGTCGTCGGGATCGCGCGCAACGCCGAGGCAGGCCGCGAGGCCGAGGAGGTCGAAGGGGACGAGGCCCCCGAAACCGACCAGGCAGCCGTGGCCGAGGTGGCCGAGGGCAATGAGCCCCCGGCCGGGGAGCACGAGGAGTAGAGCGTGAGTGGAACCACGGGCGCCGGATCGGCCTCTTCTACAGGAGCGAACAGCGCCCGTGGCTCTGCCACGGACTCCCAGGGGGTTACGGTGACGGACACCCGGGGGCAGCAGCCCCCGTACGAGGCGTACGGCTCGCAGCAGCAGACGGCGGGCCCCTACCACCCGCCGCAGGCGTACCCCCAGCCGGGGGACGGCGGCGGGCAGGGCCGACCGGTGGGCGGCGCGGGCACGACCGCCGTCCGCAGGCCGCGCACGGGCGCGCGGACCACGCCGCGCACCCGCAAGGCCAGACTCCGGGTCGCCAAGGCCGACCCGTGGTCCGTGATGAAGGTCAGCTTCCTGCTGTCGATCGCGCTCGGCGTGTGCACGGTCGTCGCCGCCGCGGTCCTGTGGATGGTCATGGACGCCATGGGTGTCTTCTCGACCGTCGGCGGCACGATCAGCGAGGCGACCGGCTCCAACGAGGGCAACGGGTTCGACCTCCAGTCGTTCCTCTCGCTCCCGCGGGTGCTGATGTTCACCGCCGTCATCGCCGTCATCGACGTGGTGCTCGCCACGGCCCTTTCGACGCTCGGCGCCTTCATCTACAACCTCTCCGCGGGCTTCGTCGGCGGCGTCGAGCTCACCCTCGCCGAGGACGAGTGAGCCCCGCCAACCGATTTTGGGACTGGCCCTGAAGTGCGCTAATCTTCAGGGGCAGCGCGGGGCTATAGCTCAGTTGGTTAGAGCGCATCCCTGATAAGGATGAGGCCACAGGTTCAAATCCTGTTAGCCCCACCAGCGTGAAAGGCCCCCAGCCGGTATCGGTTGGGGGCCTTTGGCATGGGGTGACCTGGGCTCAGGGCAAGGGTGCGCGGCGGTGAGCCGGACGGGCTCCGTGGGCCCGTCCGGCTCTCGCGTGACACGGGACCGGGCGTCGTGTGTGACCGGGCCGTGGCACGGTCAGATGCGGCCGCCCGTCAGGCGTGACAGGGGGCCCTGGGCCCGGGGGCCCGCGGTGGCGCGGCCCGCCGCGAAGGCGGCGCCGAGGAGGCCTGCGAGGCCCGCGCCCGCGCCTGCCGCGATCTTCTTGCGCTCCTTGACGACCGTCCACGCCTGGGTCGCGCCCGCCGTGACGCTCGTCCCGAGGGACGCCGCCGCCTTGCGGCCGGAGTCGAGGGACGCCGCCGCGGTCCTTCCGGCGTGCGTCGCCGCCGCCCCGAGGGAGGTGCCGGCCGATTCGGTGGCCTTCTCCGTGGCCTTCGCCGACGCCTTGGCCTGCTGCGCGGAGCCCGCGCCGCTCTCCTTGGCGCGGTGTGCGGCGGCCCTGGCCTGTGTGCGTGCGGCGGTGCCGTCGGCGCTGCCGTTGTGTGCGGCGGTCGCCTTGTTCGTCCTGCTGGAATCCTTGCTCTCTTCCGTGGCCATGCTGTGCGTGTTGCCCCTCAACCCGGCCGGAAACCACCGGTGATGGCGGGCCGCCGCCGGGCGCGGGGAGGTGTGGGGCCGGGGGGACGAAACGGGGTGAAGGGTGCGGGCCCTGGGGCGTACCGGCAGGTCACCGATCGGTATCGGCCGGTGTGTATAGTCGGCGAGAGAAGGTCTCCTACGTCAATGAAAGACGAGGTCGCGCGGTGAAGAAGCTCCTCCTGGTCGCCCTGGCCGCCATCGGCGGGTTCCTCGTGTACCGCCAGATCCAGGCGGATCGCGCCGAGCAGGACCTGTGGACGGAGGCGACCGACTCCGTGCCGTCCTCCGGAGCCGACGCCTGAGGCACGCACTCGGCACACAGTCCTGAAGAAACGAGCCCCGGCCGCGCGTGGACGCGACCGGGGCTTCGTGCTGTGCCGCGGGCCACCGCGGCCCGGGGGCACGCTGGCAGGGACGGGCGCGCACGGGCAGGATGGGCCGGGTCAAGCGGCCATCGGCGCCGGTTCGAGCGGCAGGGGGACACAGCGTGGCGGGCCGTCAACTCCTCAGGAACGGGGCGCTGTCCGGCGCGTGCGCGCTGCTGTGCGCGCTCGGGACGCCGGGGCAGACGGCCGCGGCCGCCGCGGGGGACGCCGGGTACTCCTTCGACCCCGGCGCGCGGCAGGTGACGGGCGCCGCGACGACCGCGGACGCGCCCGCCCTCGCCGCGGGCGGCACCTACAGGGACCGGCTCGCACCGGGCGCCACCCGCGTGTACCGGGTGGACCTGGACGCGTCGAGCAGCGCGTACGTCTCCGCGGTCGCTGTGCCGGCGGCCGGTGCGAAGGTGGCGTACGGGGACGGGATCGAGGTCGCGCTCGAAGACCGCAACGGCCGCCAATGCAGCGAGAACGACAGCGAGTTCGGGGCGTCGACCGACTTCCCGCGCCCGCTCGCCGCCTATGCCTACCGGACCGTGGGTGGCACCACCACGGCCTGCGCGCAGGCCGGCCCGTACTTCGCCGTGGTGCGGCGCAGCGGCGACGCGGGGTCCGCGCACGGCACCTGGGACCTGGAGCTGCGCAGCCTGTCCGAGCCCGCGCCGGCGAAGCAGGGCCCGACGTCCGCGCCGCAGGACTGGCCGAGCGCCTCCCCCGCGCCGCGGCCGGGCGCCACCGCCGCGGTGGCAGGCGGCACCGGCTTCCACGACGCGGCGCGGCTCGCGCCGGGCGGCGCGTGGACGGCCTCCATCAGGCCGGGCGAGACGCTGTTCTACCGGGTGCCTGTGGACTGGGGGCAGCAGCTGTTCGGCAGCGTGGACCTGGCGAGTTCGGCGGCGCCCACGCCCGGCGGGCTCGGCCTGGTGAACGGCGCGATGGCGGTCTCCCTCTTCAACCCGGCGCTCGGGTTCGTGGAGAGCGCGGACGCCCCGCTGTACGACGGCCGCCAGAAGACGGTGTCGCTCGACCCGCTGCCGCCCGTGGCGTACGAGAACCGCTTCTCGTACCGCTCGGGCGAGCGGGACATGCGCTTCGCGGGCTGGTACTACCTGCGCGTCAGCCTCAACCCGGAGGTCGGCACGGTGTACGGCGAGGGGCCCTACGGGATCACGCTGCGCCTCGACGTCACGGGGAAGCCGGCGCGGGCGCCCGCGTACGCCGGGCCCGCGGGACCCTTCACCGTGGCGGGCGACCACGCGGCGGCGGGCTCGATGGGCGCGGCGTCCGGCGGCGGCCGCTTCGACCCCCGCACCCTGCGGCTGATCGGCTACGCGGGCATCGGCACCGGTACGGTCCTCGTCCTCGCCCTGCTCGCCTGGACGGCCGCGGCGCGCCGCCGTCACGCCGACTCGGCCTGAGCGGTGGCCTGTTGGCCGTCACGCCTGGCCCAGCGCCCAGAACCCCACGGCGAAGCAGAGCAGCGCGAGCAGCAGCACAGGGACGGCGACCTTCGCGGGCGGCCCCGGGCGGCGCGCCGCGGCGTGTGCCCGCCCGGGCGCCCGCACCGCGAGGGGCGCGGCCGCGCTGCGAGTGGGGGTGTACGGGCGGGCGCCACCAGGACCGTACGGCGCGGAACCCGGCTGCACGGCGGGCAGCGGCGCGGGCGGCGGCAGCGGAAAGCTCCCGGTGTCGGAGGCCGCCGCCCCCGGGGCGCCTGGTGCGCCTGGTGCGCTGAGCGCGCTCGATGGCCCTGATGCCCGCGTGGCCCCCGTGGCCCTGGACGGTCCTGATGTGCCCGGGATCCCCGGTACACCCGATGGACCCGATGGACCGGGGGCTCCTGATGACCCTGGTGCGTTCGGGGCGCCCGGTGTGCCCGGTGTGCCTGGCGCCTCCGGTGCCGCGGATGCCGCCGACTGCGCGTACGTCGCGTACGGCACCGACGCAGCTGACGGCGCGCCACCCGCTGACGGCGCGCCACCCGCCGACGGCCCGCCACCCGCCGACGGCCCGGTGCCCGCGGGTGAGGCGGGGGTCGCGGGGGGTGCCGGCGGGTGGGACGCCCAGCGGGCCGCCATCCCGGCGGCCGTCGCGACCCGGGGGTCGCCCGGCGGCGGGGCCGCGGGCGGGAGCGGCGCGTATGTCGGCACCGGCGGGGTGAGCGGCGCCGGCGGCGCGGTGGGGCGCGGCGGCGTGCCCGCCGCGGGCGGCCAGGCGCCGCTCAGGGGCTCCGAGGCGCCGCTGCCGCCGGGACGGCCGGTGCCCGCTGAGCCGTCGGCCCCGGCGCCCGCGCCCGGCAGCGGCCCCCGCAGCGGGCCCCCGGGGCCGAAGCCGTTGGGCAGCGGGCCGATCTGGTCGAAGACCTCGACGGGCTCGGCCGCCGGGTCCTCCGGCGGCAGCAGCTCCACCGCCGCGGCCAGCGCCTTGCGCGCCCCCGTCGCCGTACGGAACCTGTTCCCGGGGTCGGGCTGGAGCAGCCCGGCGAGCACCTGCCACAGGGGTTCCGGCACGCCCTGCGGGGCGCCGGGGGTGCCGTGCTCGGCGAAGTACTCGACGAGCGCCTTGGCGTCGGGCTTGTGGCCTTCGAGCAGGTAGAGCGCGACGAGGCCGGTCGCGAACAGGTCGGCGGGGAAGTCGGGCTCGGCGCCGAGAAGTTGCTCGGGTGCGAAGTAACCCGGCGTCCCCATCACGTAGTTGGTCTCCGTCAGCCGGGGGTCTCCCTTGCGCAGGGAGATGCCGAAGTCGGAGAGGCGCAGGTGCGGGCGGCGCGTGCCGGTCGCTTCGAGGAGCACGTTCGCCGGCTTGATGTCCCGGTGCACGATCCCCTCGGCGTGCACTGCGGCGAGCCCGGCGAGCAGCTGGTCGAGCAGCACGCACACATAGCGCGGCGGCAGCGGCCCGTAGTCGCCGATGAGGTGGGCGAGCGAGCCGCCGGCGACGAGGTCCATCGTGAAGAGGACCTTGTCGTCGTCGGCGGCCCACGAGGCGGGGGCGAGGACGTGGGGGTGGTCGATCCGCACGGCCTGCTCGCGCACGAACCTCAGCAGGGTGTGCGCGTCGCTCTGCTGGAGGACCTTCGCCGCCACGTAGCGGCGGCGCCTGTGGTCCCACGCCCGCCAGACGGCGCCGATGCCGCCCCGCCCGATCGGGTCGGCCAGCTCGTACCGGCCCGCGAACACCTCACCCATGCCGCTCGTCCCCCTCGGCCGGTCGGCCTCAGCTCTGGTGTGCCTCGTAGTGGGCGACCGCGTCGGCGGTGCGCCCCGCGCCGTACACGCGCAGGAACTCGGCCAGCTCGGGCTGGGACGGCGCGAGCGCGTTCGCGGCGTCGATGATGTCGCCCGCGGCGGCCACCGACCGCAGCAGCGACTGGATCTCCCGCACGACCCTGCGCACCGTGGGGGCGCCCGCCGTGTTGGTCGACTGGCTCGTCGTCAGCACGGAGCCGCCCTGCGACCGCTTGATCTCCTCCATGCGCGCGGTCGCCTCGGCCGCGCTCACGCTGCCGTCGGCGACCTGCCCCGACAGGTCCTGGAGCGACTGGACGCGCTGCACGACGGCGGGATTTCCGATCTTCGCCCGCTGCCCGCTCATCAGCTGTGAGAGCATCGGTGCGGAGAGGCCGAGCACGTTCGCGAGCCTGGCCTGGTTCAGCCCGAGGTCGTCGATGAGCCGGCGAAAGAGCGCCCCCAGCGGCTCCCCGTACCAGCTTCTCTGGAGTTCTCTGGCACGGGCTGTCGTGTCCTGCTGTGTGGCGTCCATCGCGTCTCCCCATCGCTTCCCCAAGCGGCGGCCCCAGCTTCACTGCTGCGAACCTTGTGGGGCATCCTACGGAGGGTGCTGGGCCGCGGGGAGCCCCAAGCTTTGCGGGATGCCCCTCCCGACCCGGTACGCTGTTCCCGGCACGGGGCCTTAGCTCAGTTGGTAGAGCGCTGTCTTTGCATGGCAGATGTCAGGGGTTCGACTCCCCTAGGCTCCACTCGCACACGAGAGAGGCCGCCGGAACCGCAGACGCGGTTCCGGCGGCCTCTCTCGTGTGAGTGCCCGTGGTCGCGGGGTCAGTCCGTGCCCGCCTCCATCGCCGCGCGGTCCAGCAGCTCCTCGTCGCCCGGCTCGTCGTCGCGGGAGGCGATGGCCTCGGCGCCGCCCTCGGACAGGGCGCCGATCAGCCCGGTCGCCGCGGCCTGCGCGGCCCCGATGGCCGGGTTCGCGGTGCCGATCAGGCCGAGGCCCGCGTACTGCTCCAGCTTGGCGCGGGAGTCGGCGATGTCGAGGTTGCGCATGGTGAGCTGGCCGATGCGGTCCACGGGGCCGAAGGCGGCGTCCTCGGTGCGCTCCATCGACAGCTTGTCCGGGTGGTAGCTGAAGGCGGGGCCCGAGGTGTCGAGGATCGAGTAGTCCTCGCCGCGGCGCAGCCTGAGGGTGACCTCGCCGGTGACGGCCGAGCCGACCCAGCGCTGGAGCGACTCCCGGATCATCAGCGCCTGCGGGTCGAGCCAGCGGCCCTCGTACATGAGGCGGCCGAGGCGCCGGCCCTCGGTGTGGTACTGGGCGAGGGTGTCCTCGTTGTGGATCGCGTTGACCAGGCGCTCGTAGGCCGCGTGCAGCAGGGCCATGCCGGGTGCCTCGTAGATGCCGCGGCTCTTGGCCTCGATGACGCGGTTCTCGATCTGGTCCGACATGCCGAGGCCGTGCCGGCCGCCGATGGCGTTCGCCTCCATCACGAGGTCGACCGCCGAGGCGAACTGCTTGCCGTTGACCGTCACCGGCCTGCCCTGGTCGAAGCCGATCGTCACGTCCTCCGCGGGGATCTCGACCTCGGGGTCCCAGAACCGGACGCCCATGATCGGGTCGACCGTCTCCGCGCCGGTGTTCAGGTGCTCCAGGGTCTTCGCCTCATGGGTCGCGCCCCAGATGTTGGCGTCGGTCGAGTACGCCTTCTCCGCGCTGTCGCGGTAGGGGAGGCCGTGGGCCGTCAGCCACTCCGACATCTCCTTGCGGCCGCCGAGCTCGGTGACGAAGTCCGCGTCGAGCCACGGCTTGTAGATCCGCAGCCGGGGGTTGGCGAGCAGGCCGTAGCGGTAGAAGCGCTCGATGTCGTTGCCCTTGAAGGTCGACCCGTCGCCCCAGATCTGCACGTTGTCCTTGAGCATCGCCTGGACGAGGAGCGTCCCGGTGACCGCGCGCCCCAGCGGCGTGGTGTTGAAGTAGGCGCGGCCGCCCGAGCGGATGTGGAAGGCCCCGCAGGCCAGGGCGGCGAGCCCCTCCTCGACGAGGGCGGCCCGGCAGTCGACGAGGCGGGCGACCTCGGCGCCGTAGGCCTTCGCACGGTCGGGCACCGAGGCGATGTCGGGCTCGTCGTACTGGCCGATGTCGGCGGTGTACGTACAGGGGACGGCGCCCTTGTCACGCATCCACGCGACCGCGACAGAGGTGTCGAGACCGCCGGAGAAGGCAATGCCGACGCGCTCGCCGACAGGCAGGGAGGAGAGGACCTTGGACATAGCAAGAGTATGCATCCTCTTGCATGGCCATGCAATCCCCGAGGTGAGACGGCCTGGGGCGCCGTTCCGCGCGGGGCTCGGGGGTGTCGAGGGGTCACAGGGGGGAGGGACCTCGCGGCGCGGCGCGGACGTCTGCGACGGGGCGCGCTCGGGTTGCGGACCTGTGGCGCGCGTGCCGGAGGGGGTGCGGGAGTCGGAGAGTTCCGCAACTCGCCTCATGTGCAGGGGTGTTGAGCACGATCGGGGCGCGCGCGAGGCGGTCGGCGCGGTCGCCGGCGGATCGGCGGTTTTCTGCTTTTCGCATGTGAGGATCGGCTGAACGGGTGGTGTTCATCCGAAGAACTGCGCGCACGACGGCGTATCTCCACCGGAATCGGCTGCGGATCCTCATCATGATGAACGTACTCAAACCGCGCAAATCCGGATAAGCCGATTGTGCGGCCGCCTCTCACCCGAAAGCGAGGAGTCATGGCCGTCGTCAAGGTCAGGAACCTCTGGACCGCGTTCATCACCGCGTTCTTCGCCGTACTCGCCACCCTCGGCCTCACCGCCCCCGCGAACGCCGCGCGCTCCGTCGCGCAGCCGGCCGACCAGCCCGCAGGCCGCGGCGCCGAGACCGTCGCCCCCGCGCCCGCCGCGCCGGTCCCCGTGCCCGCGCCACGCGCCGGCACCAGCGGCACGGCCGCCGCTTCGACCGGCGCAGCCGCCGCACGGAACCGAGCCCCCGAACCCGCCGCGGCCGAAGCCGCGCCCCGCGAACGCGCCCTGCCGCCCACGATCAAGCAGCGCATCACCGCAGAGGCCCACGGCTCGTCCCCCTCGGTCCGCCGCATCCCGGCCGAGCAGCCCCTCGACAGCGGCATCGCAGGGCTCGGCGACGTCGCGCTCGCGGCAGCATGAGGCGCCGGGTCCCGTACGGGAGTCCCGGCGCCCCACTGAACACCGTGTGCCGGACAAGACGTCGTGGAACAGGCCGTTCCACGGCCGAAGGCGCGGAGCACCCGAAGGTGCAGGCGCCGACGAGCAGCCACCGCGGGGCAGGGCCCCGCGGGACGGGACGTCAGGAAGACCGCTTGCCGCGGGTCTCCTGCTCCGTGTCCCTGGTGGCGCCGCTGTCCTTCGCGGCCTCCGCCTCGGACGATCCGTCCACCGACGTCAGGTTCGGCCGGTCCGTTCCCTCGGCGGGAGCCGGCGGTTCGACCAGCCAGTCGGGGTTGGCCTGCTTGTCCCACCACTTCCACGCGGCGAAGGCGCCGCCCGCGACCACGCCGAGGATCGCGAGACCCTTGAAGGCGCGGCCCGCCCTCGCCCGACGGCGCTGCTTCGCCGCCAGCTTCTGGATCTCGCGCAGCGTGACCTGTCCGCGCAGCGCGGCGAACGCGGCGGCGGAACGCGCCGCGGCCTCCTCCGCCATCGGGCCTGCGGCCGCCCTGGCCTGCTCGACCCGGGGAGCCGTGTACTCGGCGGCCTGCCGAGCTGCGGTCCTGGTGCGCTTGGCGGCCTTCTGCGCCGCGAGATCGACCTTCGGCGGCACGTGCGGCGCGACGAGCGAGTCGTACTGGACGCGCGCCTGCTGAGCTGCCTTCGACACGGTCGGCGCGAGCCGCACCCGTGCCTCGTGTGCGTACTGCGCGGCCTGGTCCCTGGCCGTTCCGGCGTACGGAGCCACCGCTTCCGCGGCGTGCTGCACGCTCTCCTTCGCTGAATCGGTAGCGGCGCGCACGCTGTCCATGCGGGTCACAGGATCATCCTCCTCGGTGGCGTGTGAAATGTCGCCTGTCCACCCTTTTTTGCTTTTTCGAAATCATGCCTGGCGCACCCCCTGTCGGCATGCGTTACAGGCATCCGTGTCACAGATCCGTCCTCCTGGCGGCCCCTCGGCCACTCCGAAGGCCCCGTAGCTCCCCGTTACCCCCGACGCGGCGCCGAATGCGCCCCGGGGTGCTCTCGCATGCCCGCGCGCCCATCGGCGGCGGCGTCCGTGCGAGGATCGGGTAAGTCAGAGCAGACTTACGGAAGGCACATCGTGGCCGAGCAGCTGTACGCCACCCTGAAGACCAACCACGGCGACATCGAGATCCGGCTCTTTCCGGACCAGGCGCCGAAGACGGTCAAGAACTTCGTCGACCTCGCCACGGGCGGGCGCGAGTGGGTGCACCCCGCGACGGGTGAGAAGACGACCGCGCCCCTCTACAACGGGACCATCTTCCACCGTGTGATCAGCGGCTTCATGATCCAGGGCGGCGACCCGCTGGGCAACGGCACCGGCGGCCCCGGCTACGAGTTCGCCGACGAGTTCCACCCCGACCTGTCGTTCGACCGCCCCTACCTGCTGGCGATGGCGAACGCGGGCCCCGGCACCAACGGCTCGCAGTTCTTCATCACCGCGGTCCCCACGGGGCACCTCAACCGCCGCCACACCATCTTCGGCGAGGTCAGCACCGAGTCCGGCAAGCAGGTAGTCGACTCGATCATCGGTTCGCAGACCAACCCGCGCACCGACCGCCCCCTCCAGGACGTCGTGATCGAGTCGGTCTCGGTCGAGACGCGCTGATCCGGGCGGGAACCTTCCGACCCCGCCCGTCCGTGTAGCTGGTGTACCGTCCGCGCGGCGGACGGAGCCCGGCGCGCGACGGGCGGGGGGCGGGCCCGCTTCCCCCGGGAGCGGCCGGGCCAGGGGCGGCGGCACAGCCGCCGTCGTCACCGACGTGTAGAGGACCGTGGGATGGACCAGGCGGAGGCGGCCCCGGGCCTGCCCGGCTGCTATCGGCACCAGGGGCGCGGCACGGGCGTGCGGTGCACGCGCTGCGAGCGCCCGATCTGCCCCGAGTGCATGGTGAGCGCCTCGGTCGGCTTCCAGTGCCCCGACTGCGTGCGGGGCACGGGCCCCGCCGTGTCCGCGGGTTCCCACCGGGCCGCAGCCGCGGCGCCCGCCGCGGCGCCGGGGGGCGCGCCCTGGGCCGCCCGCTCGCCCTCGGCCCCGGGCCGGGGCGGCGACAGCAGGCCCCGCACGATCGCGGGCGCCCCGGTACGCCAGGGCCAGAACCAGCGGCTCGTCACGCAGATCCTCATCGGCATCAACATCGCGGTGTACCTCGCGGTGCAGATGCGCGGCCAGACCGCGGGCGACCTCCTGCTGTTCGGGTACGGCGTCGCCGACGGCCAGCCGTACCGCCTGTTCACGTCGGTCTTCGACCACCAGGAGATCTTCCACATCGGCTTCAACATGCTGAGCCTGTGGTGGATCGGCGCGCCCCTGGAGGCGGCGCTCGGCCGGCTGCGCTACACCGCGCTCTACCTGGTCTCGGGGCTCGCGGGCAGCGCGCTCACCTATCTGATCGCCAGCCCCGACCAGGCGTCGCTCGGCGCATCCGGTGCGATCTTCGGACTGTTCGCCGCGACGGCCGTGCTGGTGCGCAGGCTGCGCTACGACATGCGGCCGGTGATCGCGCTCCTCGCGATCAACCTCTTCATCACGTTCTTCTGGTCGGGCATCGCCTGGCAGGCGCACATCGGCGGGCTCGTCGCGGGCGCCGTGCTCGCGGTCGGCCTGGTGCACGCGCCGCGCGCGCACCGCGACCTGGTGCAGGCGGCGACCTTCGCCGGGGTGCTGGCGGCGACGGTCGTGGTGATCCTGGTCAGGACGGCGATGCTGACCTGAGGCCGCCCGCCCGGCGGCCGCCGCGCGGACCCCGGTCGTGCCCGGGTTTTCCACAGTGCGTGGCGGATCTTGTGCATGTCGTGTGCGCGACAGGGGCCCAGCGGCCGTCGCGCGCGCCTGACCTGCGGGAACGGCCGCCCAGAGGTGAGGCGAACCGGGCCCGTGCGGTGGGGTGAGCGACGGCTGCGGTCATACCGGCGTCAACCTGCCGTGAAGTTATCCACAGATCTTCAGACCTTTTCCCCTGCTGTGGAAACGACTGTGGATAACTCTCCCGACCGCCTGGGGGTTACGCCCCCGGACGGGATTTCCTCATTTCCACTGCGTGGAGAAGCCGAACCCCGCCGCGATGAACCCGAACCCGACCGCGATGTTCCAGCTGCCCAGCGCCTCGACCGGGAGGTCCCCGCCCGTCACGTAGTAGAGGACGATCCAGGCGAGCCCGACCAGGAACATCGCCAGCATGACCGGGGCCACCCAGTTCCGGTTGGACAGCCTGATGTCCGTGGCCTTGGCGGTGGGCGGCGGCGTGAAATCCGCCTTCTTGCGGATGCGGGACTTCGGCACGAGGAACTCTCCTGTCGATGTGCTGCGTGACCGCGCAGGGGACTGAACGGCCGGCGAACCGGGAGGCCGGAGGCCGGGGGACGGGCGACCCGGCCGGGCGCTCCGTTAGCGTAGTGCTTCCGTGGCTCCGGAGGAGATAAGGGTACGTTGAGCAATTCAGCACCAGGCGCCCGAGCCCCGGACGAGCCCGCGGGACGCCGCGGAGTCCGGCCCGTCCGGCTGCTCACGCTCGCCGTGTTCGGCCTCGCCGGCCTCCTCTTCGTGACGAGCTTCAACACCGCCAAGGGCACGGACATCCGCACCGACACGTCCCTGCTGAAGCTCTCCGACCTGATTCAGGAGCGCAGCGCCAAGAACGCGGAGCTCGACCGCGACGACGCCGCGGTGCGCCGGGACGTCGACGCGCTCGCCGGGCGCGACGACGGCTCGACCGCGGCCGAGGACGCGCACCTGCGGGGGCTCGAGGACCGGGCGGGCACCAGGACGCTGACCGGCGACGCCGTCACCGTCACCCTGGACGACGCCCCGCCCGACGCCACCGCCGCGCCCGGCTACCCCGAGCCACAGCCCAACGACCTCGTCATCCACCAGCAGGACCTCCAGGCCGTGGTCAACGCGCTGTGGAACGGCGGCGCCCGCGGCATCCGCGTGATGGACCAGCGGCTGATCGCCACGAGTGCCGTGCGCTGCGTCGGCAACACGCTGATCCTCCAGGGCCGCGTCTACTCGCCCCCGTACCGGATCACCGCGGTCGGCGACCCGGCGAAGCTGCACAAGGCGCTCGACGCGGCACCCTCGATCCAGAACTACCTGCTGTACGTACAGGCGTACGGGCTCGGGTGGCGTGTGCACGACGATGGCGGGACCACGCTGCCCGGCTACGCAGGCACGACGGACCTCCACTATGCGCAGCCTGTGAAATGACTGAGCGCGGCGCCCGAACACCGCTGCGACGACTGTGACGAAGCACAACCGGCAAACCCCCGGGCAGGTCAGGAATGCGCCGCCCGCGGGCCGCCGCCGCCGTTTAGTCTGGTGCGAGCGGAACGCGGGCGGTGCGCCCGGGGCGGCAGGGACCGAAGGGGCGGCGAGCGCGGGCATGTACGGGTGGTTCTGGCGGCATCTGCCGGGCAACACGTGGGTGCGTGCGGCCCTTTCGATCGTTCTCGTACTCCTGGTCGTGTATCTGCTGTTCCAGTACGTCTTCCCGTGGGCGGAGCCGCTGTTGCCCTTCAACGACGTCACCGTCGACGGCGGATCCGGAGGTGCCGCGGGATGAGCGCGCGCGTTCTCGTCGTCGACAACTACGACAGCTTCGTCTTCAACCTCGTGCAGTACCTGTACCAGCTCGGCGCCGAGTGCGAGGTGGTGCGCAACGACGAGGTGACGACCGCACACGCGCAGGACGGCTTCGACGGCGTCCTGCTCTCGCCGGGTCCCGGCACGCCCGAACAGGCGGGCGTCTGCGTCGACATGGTCCGCCACTGCGCGGCGACCGGCGTGCCCGTCTTCGGCGTCTGCCTCGGCATGCAGGCGATGGCCGTCGCGTACGGCGGGGTCGTCGGCCGCGCCCCCGAGCTGCTGCACGGCAAGACCTCGCCGGTGGAGCACGGCGGGCAGGGCGTCTTCGCCGGGCTGCCCTCGCCGTTCACGGCGACGCGCTACCACTCGCTGGCCGCCGAGCCCGCGACCGTGCCGCAGGAGCTCGAGGTCACCGCCCGCACGGCCGACGGCATCGTGATGGGTTTGCGCCACCGTGAACTGCCCGTCGAAGGCGTCCAGTTCCACCCCGAGTCGGTTCTCACCGAACACGGCCACCTGATGCTCGCCAACTGGCTGGCGCGGTGCGGCGACCCGGACGCGGTGGCCAGGTCCTCCGGCCTCGCGCCGGTGGTGGGGAAGGCAGCCGTCGCGTGACCGCACTCCGCCCCGAGCAGGACGGCGACCTCGGCGGCGCCCCCGACGAGCCGCGGACGGCCCGTGAATCCGGCGCCGCCGGGTTCGAGGCGGTCGTCAGCGGCCTCGCCGACCCGCTGACCGACCCGATTCCCGGCGCCCCGCCGCGCCCCGCGGCGCCGCAGCCCGAGCGCGCGGCGCCCGCGGCCGAGCCCATACCGCAGGAGCCCCCGGGCAGCCTGCCGCCCGAGCGCCCCTCGGGCCGGCACGCGCGCCCGCCGGCCGCTTCGCCGCCCCCGCCGCCCGTGGAGCGCCCGCCCGCGGCAGGGCCCGCGCAGGACGGGCCGCCGCCCCGTGCGGTACGCGACCCCCGCACGCCCGCGCGGCCGCCCGAGGCCGGGCCCGGGGCGACGCGGCCCGTACCGGCGCCGCAGCCGCAGGCGCCCCGCCAGGCGCCCCGCCAGGCGCCCCGCCAGGCGCCCCACGAGGCCCCGGCGCCGCACCGGCCTCCGGTGTCCGCAGAGGCGGCCACCGAGTACCTGCCGAAGGTGCCGCCCACGCCGCCCGCAGGGGACGCCCCGACGACGTTCCTGCCGAAGACGCCCCCGGCTCCCCGGCCTTCGGGTGCGGCCCCGGCGCCGCCCGCGGGCGACACGCCCACGACGTTCCTGCCGAAGACGGCGGGCCCTGCCCCCGTGCCGCCGGTCGCGGACACCCCGACGACGTTCCTCCCGAAGACACCGCCGCCCGCTCCTGTGCCGCCCGCGGGCGACGCCCCGACGACGTATCTGCCGAAGGCGCCCACGGCGCCGTCCGCGCCCGGGGGGCCCGTGGTGGACCAGGAGACCGTCGCCCTGCGCTCAGCGGACGTCCGCAGGGCCGTGGGGGGCGAGGAGCCGCCGCCCGCGGGCGGCAGGGCCGAGCGCCGCAAGGCGGCCAAGGCCGGTGCGCGCGGCCGCAGACGGCCGCAGGCGCCCGCGCCCGCCGCGCCGACCGGGCGCCCCCTGACGCGGATCGAGGCCAGGCAGGCCGCCCGCGCGCTCAAGGACAGCCCCGGCGTGGTGATCAGCCGCGCCGTGGGCGAGCTGTTCATCACCTTCGGCGTGCTGATGCTGCTGTTCGTGACGTACCAGCTGTGGTGGACCAACGTCCGCGCGGACAACTTCGCCGACAACGAGGCGAGCAAGATCCAGAGCACCTGGAAGTCCCACAAGGGCCCGGCAGCCGGGGCGTTCGAGCCGGGCCAGGGCTTCGCGATCATCCACATCCCCAAGCTGGACGTGGTCGCGCCGATCGCGCAGGGCGTCAGCAAGGAGAAGGTCCTCGACCACGGCGAGGTCGGCCACTACGCCGAGGGGCCGCTCAAGACGGCGATGCCCGAGGACAAGACGGGCAACTTCGCGCTCGCGGGCCACCGCAACACCCACGGCGAGCCGTTCCGCTACATCAACCAGCTGGTGCCCGGCGACAAGGTCGTCGTCGAGACGCAGGACGAGTACTACACGTACGAGATGACGCGCACGCTGCCGCAGACCTCGCCCTCCAACGTGGGGGTCATCTCCCCGATCCCGCAGGGCTCGGGCTTCACCCAGCCGGGCCGCTACATCACGCTGACCACGTGCACGCCCGAGTTCACCAGCACCTACCGGCTCATCGTCTGGGGCAAGATGGTCAGCGAGCAGCCTCGCAGCCAGGGGCTGCCCGCGGCTCTCCAGCACCACTGACGGCGGGGCGCGGGCGCCGGGGCGACACGGACCGGCCGACAAACCGACCAGGGGAAACGGGGCGAGCAGGGGTGGCATCCACGACCGGGCACGACGGCAGAGCACAGCGGCGGCCCGACCGCCCGCCGCGGGCGCGGCGCGGCCCGGTCGCAGGGGCCTTCTCCGTCGTCGGCGAACTGCTCATCACCGCGGGCCTGTTGCTCGGCCTGTTCGTCGTCTACTCGCTGTGGTGGACCAACGTCACGGCCGACAAGGAGGCGGGCCGCCAGGCCGACCAGGTGCGCAGGCACTGGGCCGCGGCCCCGCCCGCAGGAACGGACGGCAAGGCGCCGTCGTTCGACACGAAGGACGGCATCGGCTTCCTGCACGTCCCCTCGATGAAGAACGGCGAGGTGCTGATCAAGAAGGGCACCGGCGTCGGCGTGCTCAACCAGGGCGTCGCGGGCTACTACACGTCCCCCGTCAAGTCCGCGCTCCCCTGGGACACGACGGGAAACGTCACGCTGGCCGCGCACCGCGACGGCCACGGCGCCAAGTTCCACAACATCCACAAGGTCAAGGTCGGCGACCCGGTCGTGGTCGAGACCCGGGACACCTGGTACGTCTACAAGGTCTACAAGATCCTGCCGTCGACGTCGAAGTACAACGTCAACACGATCCAGCAGATCCCCAGGGAGTCCGGGAAGACCACGGCGGGCCGCTATCTGACGCTGACCACCTGCACGCCGGTCTACACCTCGGACTACCGCTACATCGTCTGGTCGCAGCTGGTGCGCACGCAGAAGGTCGACGAGGACCGCACCCCGCCGCGCGAGCTGCGCTGACGCGGGGTGCGGCCGGGCGTCAGTGGTTCCCGCCGAAGAACCCGCCGGGCAGCCCGCCGTTCTGGTTGTTCCCGTCGCCGCCCGACGGCGGCCCCACCGTGGTCAGGGTGACATTGCTCCCCTGGTCGACCATGGTGCCCGCGCCCGGGTCGATGCTCGCGACGTAGGAGTTGTTCGGGTCGTTCGGCGAACCGTCGGCGACCACCGGGTTCAGCCCGGCGCCCTTGATCGCGTTCTGCGCGTCCCCCAGCTTCGTGCCGGGGTTGATCGTCGGGACGGCGACCTGCTGCTTCTGCGGGCCCTTGGAGACCTGGAGCTTCACATGGCTGTGCGCGGGCGCCTTCTCGTTGCCCTGCGGGCTCTGCGAGACCACCGTGCCGGCGTCCTCGTCGGAGTCGACCTGCTGGGTGTCGACCACGAAGCCGATCGACTCCAGCTGGCTCTTGGCGTCCGCCACCTGCTTGCCGGTGACGGGTGGCACCACGACCTGCGCGGTCTTCGCGACCTTGAGCGTGATCGTCGCCCCCTTCGCGGCCTTGGAGCCGCCCGCCGGGTCCTGCGAGACGACCGTGCCCTCGTCCTGGTCGGACTCGACCGTCCGCACGTCGACCTTGAAGCCCTTGGACTCCAGGTCCTGGGTGGCCGAGTCCTGGTCGGAACCCTTCTCGTCCGGCACCTCGACCTTCGCGGCGCCCGCGGAGACGACGACGCTGATCGTGCCGCCCACGTCCATCGTGCCCTTGGCGGGGGACTGGCTGCAGATGGAGCCCTTGGGCTGGTCGCAGTTGTCGGTGCCGGACTGGGTGAGCTTGACGTCCGCGTTCTGCGCGGACTTCCGCGCCTCGGGCAGCGTCTGCCCGACCAGCGAGGGAACGGTGATCCGGTCGGAGCCCGAGTCGCCGGTGAAGATGTACTTCCCGATGAGGATCGCGCCGACCAGCACGCAGATCGCCGCGATCACGATGAGGATCGTGCCGGTGTTGGACTTCTTCTGCCGGCGCCGCCCGCCGGAGCGGTCGTCGTAGCCGCCGTAGCCCCCGTCGTCCGGGTTCATCGGCGGGAGCATCGACGTCTGGCCGCCCTGGTCCTGCGAGCGCAGCGCCGTGGTGGGCTGGTCCTGCGGGCCGTAGCCGCCGCCGTATCCGACGGCGCCGAGCGCCGCGGCGGCGGCGACGGGTTGGCCGTCGAGGCACGCCTCGATGTCGGCGCGCATCTCGTCGGCCGACTGGTAGCGGTAGTCCGGGTCCTTCATCAGCGCCTTGAGGACGATCGCGTCCATGTCGGGCGTGATCTCCGGGTCGAAGACGCTCGGCGGCTGCGGTTCCTCCCGCACGTGCTGGTAGGCGACGGCCACGGGCGAGTCGCCGACGAACGGGGGCCGCACCGTGAGCAGCTCGTACAGCAGGCAGCCGGTGGAGTAGAGGTCGGAGCGCGCGTCGACGGTCTCGCCCTTGGCCTGCTCGGGGGAGAGGTACTGCGCGGTACCGATCACGGCCGCCGTCTGTGTCATGGTCATGCCCGCGTCGCCCATGGCGCGCGCGATGCCGAAGTCCATGACCTTGACCTGGCCGGTGCGCGTGAGCATGACGTTCGCCGGCTTGATGTCGCGGTGCACGATGCCGCTGCGGTGCGAGTACTCCAGCGCCTGGAGGATGCCGATCGTCATTTCGAGTGTGCGCTCGGGCAGCAGCTTGCGGCCGGAGTGCAGCAGCTCGCGCAGGGTGGAGCCGTCGACGTACTCCATGACGATGTACGGGATGGAGACGCCCTCGACATAGTCCTCGCCCGTGTCGTAGACGGCGACGATCGCCGGGTGGTTGAGCGACGCTGCGGACTGGGCCTCCCGGCGGAACCGGGCCTGGAAGGACGGGTCGCGCGCGAGGTCCGCGCGGAGCGTCTTCACGGCGACGGTCCGGCCGAGCCTGGTGTCATGCGCGAGGTAGACCTCGGCCATGCCACCACGGCCGAGCACCGAGCCCAGCTCGTACCGGCCGCCGAGGCGACGCGGCTCATCCATGTCTGTTCCGGCCCTCTCCGTCAGTACCGACCGCACCGGTGTGTGGTCCGGCGGTGTGCTGTCCGCGGCAAGGCTACCGGGCCCGCCGCACCGGATTCGCCGGAGCGTCTGACCTGATACAGGACCGGTACGCTGGCCGCGGGGCCTCTCCGTATCCGGGCTGCGGGCCCCGGCTTTGACTCCGGCGCGCAGGGGCCGGGGCCGCGGGACTCACTTGCCACTGTCGATCACGGCCTTCATCATGTCCCGCGCGATCGGGCCTGCGAGGCCGCCGCCCGAGATGTCGTCGCGGTTCGCGTCGCCGTCCTCGACGACCACGGCGACCGCCACGGGCGAGCTGTTGCCGACCTTCGCGTACGAGACGAACCAGGCGTACGGCAGGCCGCTGTTGTTCTCGCCGTGCTGGGCCGTACCGGTCTTGCCGCCGACGGTCGCGCCGCTGATCTTGGCCTTGCCTCCGGTCCCCTGCGGGTCGTTGACCACGGACTCCATCATCGACTGGAGCTTCTGCGCGTTCTCGGGGCTGAGCGGCTGGCTCATCTGCTCGGGCTGCGTCTTGTCGATCACGTCCAGGTTGGGCGCGCGCAGCTCGTCCACCATGTACGGCTTCATCAGCTTGCCGTCGTTGGCGATCGCCGAGGCGACCATGGCCATCTGGAGCGGGGTGGCGCGGGTGTCGAACTGGCCGATGGAGGACAGCGCGGTCTGCGACTGGTTGATGTCGGTCGGGAACTCCGACGCGGCCGAGCGCACCGGCACGAACTGCTCGGTGTTGAAGCCGAACTTCTTCGCCTCGTCCAGCATCTTGTCCTTGCCGACCTCGACGCCGAGGTGGCCGAAGACGCTGTTGCAGGAGACCGTGAGCGCGAGCCGGAGCGTCGCGTTCTTGCAGGGCAGGTTGCCCTCGTTGGCCAGCGGGGTGGTGGTGCCCGGCATGATGTAGGGCAGCGGCGAGTCGGTCTTCGCGTCGGGGTCGGTGACCTCGCCGTTCTGGAGTGCGGCGGCCGCGGTGACCAGCTTGAACGTCGAGCCGGGCGGATAGGTCTGGCGCAGCGCCCGGTTGAGCATGGGCTGGTTCTTGTCGCTGGTCAGCTGCTTCCAGCTCGTGCCGTCGGTGCGGCCCGCGATCGACGAGGGGTCGTAGCTCGGCGTGGAGGCGAGGGCGAGGATCTTCCCCGTCGTGGGGTCGATCGCGACGGCCGCGCCCTTCTTGCCCTTGAGCCCGTCGTACGCGGCCTTCTGGGCGTCGGCGTTGAGCGTCGTGACGACGTCGCCTCCGGTCTGCGTCTTGCCGGTGAACATCGAGACCGTGCGGTCGAAGAACAGCCGAGGGTCGTTCCCGCTGAGGACGCCGTCCTCGACGCCCTCCAGCATCGTGGAACCGTACGCCTGCGACCCGTACCCGGTGACCGGCGCCCACAGGGAGCCGTCCTTCCAGGTCTGCTTGTACTTGTAGTACGGGTCGTCGGTCTTGACGGCGCCGGTGATCGGCTTGCCGTCGACGATGATGTTGCCCGGCGGGTGGCTGTAGCGCTCGATCGTCGGGCGCTGGTTGTACTTGTTGGTGTTGAGCGCGTCCGCCTTGACGTAGCCCAGCCAGTTCTCGCGGACCAGCAGGGCGAGGACGAGGAGGCCGCAGAAGATCGCGATGCGGCGCAGCGGCTTGTTCACGGTCGGACCACCTGGGTCATCTCGGCGTCGGGTGAGGGTGCGGGGGCCGGGGCCGGACGGCGAGCGGTGTCGCTGATCCTGATCAGGATGCCGATGAGGGCCCAGTTGGCGATGACGGAGGAGCCGCCCGCCGCGAGGAACGGCATCGTCATGCCCGTCAGCGGGATGAGGCCCATCACGCCGCCGGCCACCACGAAGACCTGGATCGCGAAGCCGCTGGTGAGGCCGATCGCGAGCAGCTTGCCGAACGGGTCGCGTGCCGCGAGGGCGGTCCGCACGCCGCGCTCGACGATCAGCCCGTACACGAGCAGGATCGCCATCGTGCCGGCCAGGCCGAGCTCCTCGCCCACGGTGGAGAGGATGAAGTCCGCGTTGGCCGCGAAGCCGATCAGGTCGGAGTTGCCCTGGCCGAGCCCCGTGCCGAGGGTGCCGCCCGAGCCGAAGGACATCAGGGCGTCGCCGATCTGCTGGCAGGCACCGGTCGACTTGTAGCAGTCGAACGGGTTGAGCCAGGCCGTGACCCGGGACTTGACGTGCGGCTCGAAGGAGGCGACGCCGACCGAGGCGATCGCCGACATCAGCAGGCCGAAGACGATCCAGCTGGTGCGCTCCGTCGCCACGTACAGCATGACCACGAAGAGGCCGAAGAACAGCAGCGAGGTGCCGAGGTCGGTCTCGAAGACCAGGATCAGGATGGACAGCGCCCAGATCACCAGGATCGGGCCGAGGTCGCGGCCGCGCGGCAGGTAGAGCCCGAGGAAGCGGCGGCTCGCGAGGGCCAGGGCGTCGCGCTTGACCATGAGGTAGCCCGCGAAGAACACCGCGATGATGATCTTCGCGAACTCGCCGGGCTGGAGCGAGCCGAGGCCCGGGATGCGGATCCAGATGCGGGCGCCGAACTGCGCGGGGAAGAAGACGGGCGAGATGAGCAGGATCAGCGCCACGACCATCGACACGTACGTGTACCGCTGGAGGACGCGGTGGTCCTTGAGGAACAGCAGGACCACCACGAAGATCGCGACGCCGATCGCCGAGTAGAGCATCTGCTTGGGCGCGGACGGCGTGAACGACCCGTAGGCGAGCTTGGCCAGGCTGATCAGGCGCGGCGACTGGTCGAGGCGCCAGATGAAGACGAGCCCGATGCCGTTGAGCAGCGTGGCGAGCGGCAGCAGCAGCGGGTCCGCGTAGCGGGCGAACTTCCGCACCACGAGGTGGGCGACGCCCGCGAGCGCGGCGAGCCCGAGCGCGTAGCCGAGGACGCCCGAAGGGACCTTGCCGTCGAGGGCGAGGCCGACGTTGAGGTACGCGAACACGGCGACGGCGACGGCGAAGACGAGCAGGAGCAGCTCGGTGTTGCGCCTGCTGGGCGCGTCGATCGCGCCGATGGTGGTGGTGTTGGAGATGCTCATGGTGGTGGAGAGGCCCCCTGTGCCCCCGTTACTGCTGCTCGCAGTTGGAGACCAGCTTCTGCTCCTCCTCCGAGAGGGTGGGGCCCGGAGACGGAGGGTGCGGCTGGTTGACGGTGGAGTGCGCGGCGGTCTGCTCGCCCACGGTTCCGGCGGTGCCTCCCCCGGCACCCGCCGTGCCCGCGGTGCCGGCGGCGCCCGTGCTCGGCGAGGCGCCGGCGGACGGCGCGCCGGACGTGCCGGGCGTGGGCGACTTGCTCGCCTGCTGCTCCGAGCTGCGCTCGGCCCGCTTGCGCTCCTCGTTCTTCTTGCATGCGGAGGCCTGGGTGCCCAACTCCTTGATCTTGCCCTGAGCGGTGCCGAGGCTGCCTTCCGTGATGGTGTCCTCGACCTGCTTGCGCTGGTAGTCGGGGAGGTACTTCAGTTCGATCTCGGGGTGGTCGGTCTGCACCTTGGAGAGCGAGACCCACGCCAGGTCCTGGCTGATGCCCCGGTAGAGCGCCACGTGCTGCTTGTTGGAGCCCACGAAGTACTGGGTCTGGGTCCAGCGGTAGCCCCCGTAGACGCCGCCCGCGACCACGGCGACCACGAGCACGGTGTAGAGGGACGCCTTGAGCCAGGTGCGCTTCCTGCGCGGGGCGCCGTCCGACCTGTGGCCCTTGCGGTAGCCGTGCGGTCCCTCGGGGCCGTCCGCGCCGTCCTCCGACGGCATGCCGCCGTATCCCGCTTCGCCGCTGCCCGGTGGGCCGAAGGCGCCGCCGGGGGACTGCTGGGGCACCGGCCTGCCGAGGCCCGCCGCCCGGCCCGCCGGGGTCTGCATGACGGTCGGGTCGTGGCCGAGCTGCTGGTTCTCCGCGACGGCGCCGACCACGACGGGGGTGTCGCTGAGCCGGCCCGCGAGGGTGTCGCCCGTGTCCTGATCGATGACGTCGGCGACGATGCAGGTGATGTTGTCGGGGCCACCGCCGCGCAGCGCCAGCTCGATCAGGTGCTGGACGGTCTCCTGGGGGCCCTGGTAGTCGGCGAGCGCCTCCTCGATCGTCTGGTGCGAGACGACCGCGGAGAGGCCGTCCGAGCAGATCAAGTACCGGTCGCCCGCGCGTACTTCGCGGATCGAGAGGTCGGGCTCCACATGGTCGCCGCTGCCCAGTGCGCGCATCAGCAGCGAGCGCTGCGGGTGCGTGGTGGCCTCCTCCTCGGTGATCCGGCCCTCGTCCACGAGCCGTTGGACCCAGGTGTGGTCCTGGGTGATCTGGGTGAGGACGCCGTCGCGCAGCAGGTACGCGCGGGAGTCGCCGACGTGGACGAGGCCGAGCCTGCGGCCCGTCCACAGCAGCGCGGTGAGCGTCGTGCCCATGCCTTCGAGCTGCGGGTCCTCCTCGACCATCAGGCGCAGCTGCTCGTTGGCCCGCTGGACCGCCGCGCCGAGGGAGGTGAGGACGTCGGAGCCCGGCACGTCGTCGTCGAGCTGGACGAGCGTGGAGATGACCTCGGAGGACGCGACCTCGCCCGCCGCCTGCCCGCCCATGCCGTCGGCGATGGCCAGCAGCCGGGGGCCCGCGTAGCCCGAGTCCTCGTTGCCCTCGCGGATCATGCCCTTGTGCGATCCGGCGGCGAAGCGCAGCGTGAGTGTCATGCGCACGCCTCCGGTCGGGCCGCCCGCTGAATCCGGCACCAGCCGGTCTGGAGCCACAGTGCCCACCCTCCGGTCGGGAGCGCGCACCGGTCCGCTGGCGGGACCGCGGCGGCTCGCTCGCTCCGCTCGATCATTGTCGTGACTACTTCCGCAGCTCGATGACGGTCTTGCCGATGCGGATCGGTGCACCCAGGGGGACCGGGGTCGGAGTGGTCAGCCGGGTCCGGTCGAGATACGTGCCGTTCGTGGACCCGAGGTCCTCGACGATCCACTGGCCGTCGCGGTCCGGGTAGATCCTGGCATGCCTGCTGGACGCGTAGTCGTCGTCCAGCACGATCGTGGAGTCGTGCGCGCGGCCCAGCGTGATCGTCTGGCCCTGGAGGGCGACCGTGGTGCCCGTGAGGGTGCCCTCGGAGACCACGAGCTTCGTCGGGGCGCCCCGGCGCTGCCGGCCCGCCCCCTGCTGCTGCCGCTGGTGCGGCGGTCCGGCGCTCTGCCGGTTCTGCTGCGGCCTCGTGTCGCCGCCGCCGCGGCGCGCGCCGCGCTGCGTGACGCGCGTACCGAACAGGTCGCTGCGGATGACCTGGACGGCCACGATGACGAACAGCCACAGAACGGCCAGGAAACCCAGCCGCATGACCGTCAGGGTCAGCTCTGACATTGCCCCCGCTTCACCCTTCGGCTTGCCGGTAAACGATGGTGGTACTGCCCACGACGATCCGCGAGCCGTCGCGGAGCGTAGCGCGGGTGGTGTGCTGCCCGTCCACCACGATGCCGTTGGTGGAGCCGAGATCCTGGATCGTCGAGGGCGTTCCGGTCCTGATCTCGCAGTGCCTGCGGGACACGCCTGGGTCGTCGATGCGCACGTCGGCGTCGGTGCTGCGGCCGAGGACCAGGGTGGAGCGGGAGATCTGGTGCCGGGTGCCGTTGATCTCGATCCAGTGCCGGGTCCTCGCGGGGGACACCGCACTCGGGGCGGGGCCCGGAGCCCCGCCGTAGCCCCCGCGGCCTCCGCCGGGCGGCGGGGTGTCGGGCATGGGCGGCACGGCGCGCGGCGGGTAGCCGTACCCCTCCTGCTGCCGGTAGCCCTGGTGCTGCGGCGGTTGCTGGGGCGGTTGCTGTGACGTACTCGACGCGAGGGTGCGGCTGCGGACCCGGTACAGGCCGGTGTCGAGGTCGTCCGCCTTCTCCAGGTGGACCTTGATGGCGCCCATGAAGGTGTAGCGCTGCTGCTTGGCGTAGTCCCTGACCAGGCCCGCCAGTTCGTCGCCGAGCTGGCCCGAGTAGGGGCTCAGGCGCTCGTGGTCCGGCGTGCTGAGCTCGACGATGAAGTCGTTGGGCACGACGGTCCGCTCGCGGTTCCAGATCGTCGCGTTGTTGTCGCACTCGCGCTGGAGGGCGCCGGCGATCTCGACGGGCTGGACCTCGGACTTGAACACCTTCGCGAAGGTGCCGTTGACCAGACCCTCAAGGCGCTGCTCGAACTTCTTCAGGACTCCCATGAGGCACCTCCTCCGTAGTCGTTGCCGTGGTCGTACTGGCTCTGGTGCCGGGTCGTGCGCCGGCGTCCCCGGCCGGGTCCGCCCCGGCGGGCCGCCGCCGCGCCGCCGCGCGGGCCGGACCGGGCGTCGTCGCCGCGCGGAACGTACCGCTCGCACTGCCTCTCGTACTGCTTACTGATCGTATCCACGCGTCGGGAAATCGGCTGGTTCCCCTTGTCTGCCCGGTCGATGGGTGTCGCCTCTCACACGGATCGTAGAGGTGGCCCTCTGACAGTGTCCCGCACTCGGCGCCCTCCCTTGAGGAGCGGGTACCGACCCTGTCCTTTCCCTGTACGGACGCTGTCGCGCCGGGCCGTACAAGGCCGTCCCGGCGGCCCGGC
This sequence comes from Streptomyces sp. NPDC047002, assembly GCF_040704505.1. Lineage (NCBI taxonomy): Bacteria > Bacillati > Actinomycetota > Actinomycetes > Kitasatosporales > Streptomycetaceae > Streptomyces > Streptomyces sp. NPDC047002. The sequence goes on along the minus strand of NZ_JBEYWC010000021.1, from coordinate 74,102 downwards.
CAGGCGCCGGGCGGGCCGCCCCTTCCCCTGGCGGGCGGGGCGGAAACGGATGTGAACCCACCCTGTTCAGCGTGCTAATCTTCAGATGTCGCCAGGGAGACGCAGCAGCGGACACCACGGGGACACACCCAATGCGCGGGTGGCGGAATAGGCAGACGCGCTGGATTCAGGTTCCAGTGCCCGAAAGGGCGTGGGGGTTCAACTCCCCCCTCGCGCACCACAGAAGAAGGGCCCCTGCTCAGCAGGGGCCCTTCTTGCGTGTACGGGCTTGCGTGTACGGGCTGCCGCAGGTGTGGCCTTCTTCATAGGCCGGCCCGGACCCGTGCGCGGGAACGCGGCGGGGCGCCCCGGTGGGGGGCTGCCCGCCGCGTTCCGCCGGCAGGGCGATCCGCGAGCGCCGAGCGCGGGTCAGGCGGCCAGGCGGGCAGCCAGTTCCTTCGCCTTGGCCGCGGCCTGCTCGTGGGCCTGGGTGCGGGACTGCTCGGCGAGCGGGCGCAGCGCCGCCATCTCCTCCTTGACCGGGGCCAGGGTCAGCTCGGGGACGATGAACTGGATGTCCGTGGCGCCGAACATGCCCTCGAGGAGCTTGCGCAGGTAGGTCTGCACGAACTCGAAGTCCTCGCGGGGGGTGCCGGGGGCGTACGAGCCGCCGCGGCTGGCCACGATGGTGAAGGGCTTCTTGCCGACGGCGGAGTCGGGGGTGGCGTTGTGACCCGCGATGATCGCGTGGTCGAGCCACGCCTTCAGGGTCGAGGGGATCGAGAAGTTGTACATCGGGGCGCCGATGAGGATGGCGTCCGCGGCCTCGAGTTCGGCGGCGAGCTCCGCGCGCAGGGCGTGGTCGGGGCCCGCGGCAGCGGCGGCGGCGTCGAGGTGCGGGAGCGGCTGGGCGGCCAGGTCGCGGTAGACCACGGTGCCGGCCGGGTGCTGCTCCTTCCAGGCCTCGACGAACTTCGCGGTGACCTCGCGCGAGGCGGAACCCTCGGGGAAGAGGGAGGAGTCGATGTGCAGCAGCGTGGCCATGGGCGTTCTCCAAAGGATCAGGACACGGGGTGTGGAAGCGAAGGGGACCCTTGGGAACTCATTGGAGACCCTTGGGTTCTCTTCGCACCTATGGATAACACAGCCACTTACTTTTTTTCACCCCCGTCGGAAAGAGCAGTGCGGCCAGTAGTCTGTGAGGCATGGCGCAGCACAGCGAAGACGTGTGCAAACAGGTGGACGTGGGGATCACCCGTGTCTTCGGGCTGCTCGGAAAGCGCTGGACGGGCCCGATCATCTCCGTCCTGATGTCCCGCCCCGTGCACTTCTCCGAGCTCAGGAGGGCGATCCCGGGGATCAGCGAGCGGATGCTCTCCGACCGGCTGAGCGAGCTCGGCTCCGAGGGGCTGGTCGTGCGCGAGGTGGACGAGGGGCCTCCGCTGCGGGTCGCCTACCGGCTCACGGAGAGCGGCGCGGCGATGGAGCCCGCGCTCAACGAGCTGCTGAGGTGGGCGGAATCACACATGGGCGTGAAGAAGGGCAGCTGCTAGACGCCGTCCGTGCCGGGGCGGGCGCGGGCCGGCGGGTGCCGCAGGGACGCGCGGCCGTACGGGCGGCGGTGCGCGGCCACTACGCTGGGCGGGTGACGCAGGACGTACCACGTGAATCCCAGAGCGCGCGGCTCGAACGGGCCGTGCGGGCTGCCGAGCAGGCGCTGATCGAGTTCGAGATCGCCCTGGAGACGTTCCGGATCGAAGTGGAGAACTTCTCCCGGCTGCACCACCAGAAGCTCGGTCCCATGTACACGCGCCTCGACGAGCTGGACGCCCTGATCGCCGAGGCGAGGGCGCGCAGCAGCGGCGACCCCGAGGACCTGCGCAAGGCCAGGGAGGCGCGCGGCATGGTGCAGCCGATGCCGGGCGTGGACGAGCTGTTCCACGACTGGCTCGACAGCGACGGGCTCTCCCCCGAGGCCGCGGCGATGCTCACCGAGCAGCCCGTGCGGCCGCCGCGCCGCGTCAGGCCCAGCGACGAGGCCCGCAAGCTCTACCGCGAGCTGGCGCGCAAGGCCCACCCGGACCTGGCGCAGGAGGACGGCGAGCGGGCGCGGCGCGAGGAGTTCATCGCGCGCGTCAACGGCGCCTACGGGCGCGGCGACGAGGCCTTGCTGCGGGAGCTGGCCGCCGAGTGGGAGGCGGGGCCCCGGCCCGAGCCCGCGCCGCTGACCGAGAGCGAGGAGCTCTACGCCCGCCTCGAATGGCTCTCCCAGCGCAAGGAGCTGCTGACGCTCCTCGCCAAGGACCTGGAGGAGTCGGCGATCGGCGCCATGCTCCGGATGGCGCCCGACGACCCCGACCGGCTGCTCGACGAGATCGCCGAGCAGCTGCTCGCGCAGGTCTCCGAGCGCGAGGCCGAACTCGCACGGCTGGTGCAGTAGGTTCGAAGGACTGGCCCGAACCGGAAGAGAGCATCCCCCATGAGCTTCGCCGCACTTCCCTCAGTCGACGTGTCCGCGCTGCCCGCCGACGCCCTTCTCGTGGACGTCCGGGAGGACGACGAGTGGGCTGCAGGACACGCGGAGGGCGCCCTGCACGTGCCGATGAGCGGCTTCGTCGCCCGCTTCGGCGAGGTGTCGGAGGCGGCCGACGGCCGCACCGCCTATGTCGTGTGCAAGGCGGGCGGCAGGTCGGCGCAGGTCACGCAGTACCTCGTGCAGCAGGGCGTGGACGCGGTCAACGTCGACGGCGGCATGCTGGCCTGGGAGGGCGCGGGCCGTCCCCTGGTCGCCGAGAGCGGCGCGGCCCCGGTCGTCCTCTGAGGGACCCGCGGACCCGCAGGCCGCCCCGCGGGCCTACAGGCCGACTCGGCCCCGCAGGCCGACTCGGGCGTGCGGGCCGACTCGGGCGTGCGGGCCGACTCGGGCGTGCGGGCCGACTCGGGCGTGCGGGCCGACTCGGGCGTGCGGGCCGACTCGGGCGTGCGGGCCGT
>NZ_JBEYWC010000021.1:0-71036 GCF_040704505.1 Streptomyces sp. NPDC047002 | reverse complement strand
CCGACTCGGGCGTGCGGGGCCGGGCGGCCGTCCGTGACCGGGCGGCACCGGTCGGTCCGGCGTCCGTCACCGGGCGGCACCGGGCGATATCGGCCGGCTCGGCAGGGCGCGGTCGACTGCTAGCGGTCGAAGTCGAGTCGCACCTCCGGGGTGGCCGCGTGCGACTGGCACGCCAGGACGTAGCCCGCGTCGGTCTCCTCCGGCTCCAGGGCGAAGTTGCGGTCCATCGTGATCTCGCCGGAGACCAGGAAGGCCCGGCAGGTGCCGCAGACGCCGCCCCGGCACGCGTACGGCGCGTCCGCGCGGGCCCTGAGGACCGTTTCGAGGAGCGGCTCGCCGTCCCTGACCTGCCAGGTGCCCGAGCGGCCCGCCAGCGTCGCCGTGAGCAAGGAGCCCGCCGCGGGGGCCGCGGGCGCGGGCGCCTGGGCCGCCGCCTCGTCCACGTGGAAGATCTCCTGGTGGATGCGGGAGCGGTCGACGCCCAGGTCACGCAGCGCCCGGTCGGCGCCGGTGACCAGGCCGAGCGGCCCGCACAGGAACCAGCCGTCCACCTCGGCCACGGGCAGGACCGACGGCAGCAGCGCCGCGAGCCGCCGCCGGTCGAGCCGGCCGGCCGGCAGGCCCGCCTGCTGCTCCTCCCGCGAGACCACGGGGACCAGCTGGAAGCGGTCGGGGTAGCGGTCCTTGAGGTCGGCGACCTCGTCGAGGAACATCGTGGACGCCACCGTGCGGTCGCTGCGCACCAGGCAGAACCGCGCCCCGGGCTCCCGGGCGAGCAGCGTCGCCGCCATCGAGAGGACGGGGGTGATGCCGCTCCCCCCGACGACCGCGGCGAAGCGCCCCGGCCGCGGCTCCAGCACGAACCGGCCCGCCGGCTCCATCACGTCGACCGTGTCGCCCGCCGCGAGCTCCTTGAAGGCGTACGGGGAGAACGCGCCGCCCTCCACGAGCCGCACCCCCACCCGCAGCGCGCCGCCCGCGGGGGCGCAGACCGAGTACGTACGCCTGACCTCCCGGCCGTCCGGGTCCTGCCTGCGCAGGGCGACATGCTGGCCCGGCGCGTGCCGGAAGCGCTCGCGCAGCGCGGGCGGCACCTCGAAGGTGAGGGCCACCGCGTCGTCCGTGAGGCGTTCGACCGCGGCGACCCGGAGCGGATGGAACATCTACAACTCCTTGAAGTGGTCGAACGGCTCCCCGCACGCCGAGCAGCGGCGCAGCGCCTTGCACGCGGTGGAGGAGAACCGGCTGAGCAGCTCCGTGGCCGTGGAGCCGCAGTGCGGGCAGCGGATGGCGAGGGAGAGCGCCACGGCCCCGCCGGTGCCCTGCGGCCGCGGCGGCGCGATGCCCGCTTCTGCGAGCTTGCGCCTGCCCTCGTCGCTGATGTCGTCCGTCGACCAGGGCGGGGAGAGCACCGTGACCACGGCGACGTCCTGCTGGCCGTGCGCCCGCAGCGCCGCCTCGATGTCCTGCGACATCGTCTCGACGGCCGGGCAGCCCGTGTACGTCGGCGTCAGCTCGACCCGCACCGAGCGGTGGCCGCCGGGCCCGTAAGAGACCCGCAGGCCGCGCAGGACGCCGAGCTCCGCGAGGGAGACCACGGGGAGCTCGGGGTCGGGCACGGCGCCCGCGACCCGGCGCAGCTCGCGCTCCAGCGCCTCCTCTGCCCTGGTCGGGGTCACCACGACGCCCCCGGGTGGCTGCGGTGCAGGTGCTGCATCTCGGCGAGCATCCGGCCGAACGACTCGGTGTGCAGGCCCTCGCGGCCCGCGCCCGCGGCCCAGCCGCCCGAGCGCGGTCCCTCGGGGAGCGGCAGGGTGGCGCGCTCCAGCACGTCCCGAACAGTCGCGAGCCACTCGGCCTCCAGGGCCGCGGGGTCCGCTGCCACGCCCTCGACCGGCCGGAACAGCTCGCCGGTGAACCGCCACAGCGCCCCGCACGCCCGCCGCATGCGCTCATGGCTCTCCTCGGTGCCGTCGCCGAGCCTGAGCGTCCACTGCCGGGCGTGGTCGAGGTGGTACTCGACCTCCTTGGCCGCCTTCGCGGCGAGCGGGGCGAACGGGCCCTGCCCCGCGGCCAGTTCGCGGTAGAGCGGGAGCTGGTAGGCGGAGAAGTACAGCTGGCGGGCGATGGTGTGCGCGAAGTCGCCGTTGGGCTGCTCGACCAACTGGACGTTGCGGAAGGCGCGTTCCTCCCTGAGGTAGGCCAACTCGTCCTCGTCGCCCACCAGGGAGAGCAGCGACCTGGCCTGGCCGAGCAGGTCGAGCGCGATGTTGGCGAGGGCGACCTCCTCTTCGAGGACCGGGGCGCGGCCCGCCCACTCCCCCAGCCGGTGCGAGAGCACCAGCGCGTCGTCGCCCAGGGCGAGTGCGGCGCTCACAGGTGCTTCACCCCGTCCGGGATCTCGTAGAACGTCGGGTGGCGGTACGCCTTGTCGGCGGCCGGGTCGAAGAACGGGTCGCGCTCGTCGGGCGACGAGGCCGTGATCGCGGCGGACGGCACCACCCAGATCGACACGCCCTCGCCGCGGCGCGTGTACAGGTCGCGTGCGTTGCGCAGGGCGAGCTCCGCGTCCGGGGCGTGCAGGCTGCCCGCATGGGTGTGGGAGAGGCCGCGCCGCGCCCGCACGAAGACCTCCCACAGGGGCCACTCGCCCGGCCCGCTCATGCCGCCACCCCCGCCGCGTCCGCCGCGCGCTTCGCCGCGTGGGCCGCGGCCGCCTCCCGCACCCAGGCGCCCTCCTCGTGGGCCGTCCTGCGCCGGGTGATCCGCTCCTCGTTGCACGGGCCGTTGCCCTTGAGCACCTGCTGGAACTCGGCCCAGTCGATCGGTCCGCAGTCGTAGCCGCCCTTCTCCTCGTTCCACCTGAGGTCGGGGTCGGGCAGCGTGAGGCCGAGCGCCTCGGCCTGCGGCACGCAGATGTCCACGAAGCGCTGCCGCAGGTCGTCGTTGGAGAACCGCTTGATGCGCCAGGCCATGGACTGCGCGGAGTGGCCGGACTCGCCGTCCGGCGGGCCGAACATCATCAGCGAGGGCCACCACCAGCGGTCCACTGCGTCCTGCGCCATCGCGTGCTGCTCGGGGGTGCCCTTGCTCAGCGCCATCAGCAGCTCGAAGCCCTGGCGCTGGTGGAAGGACTCCTCCTTGCAGACGCGGACCATGGCGCGCGCGTACGGCCCGTAGGAGCAGCGGCACAGCGGCACCTGGTTGGTGATTGCGGCGCCGTCCACGAGCCAGCCGATCGCGCCGACGTCCGCCCAGGTCAGCGTGGGGTAGTTGAAGATCGACGAGTACTTCTGGCGGCCCGAGTGCAGCTTGTCGAGCAGCTCGTCCCTGCTGGTGCCGAGGGTCTCGGTGGCGCTGTAGAGATACAGGCCGTGGCCCACCTCGTCCTGGACCTTGGCCATCAAGATCGCCTTGCGCCGCAGGGAGGGGGCGCGGGTGATCCAGTTGGCCTCTGGCTGCATGCCGATGATCTCGGAGTGCGCGTGCTGCGCCATCTGGCGCACCAGCGTCGCGCGGTAGGCGTCCGGCATCCAGTCGCGCGGCTCGATGCGCTCCTCCGCGGCGACGGCGGCGTCGAAGGCCGCGAGCAGGGCGTCCTCACCGGGCTCGCCCGTCGCACCGCGCTCGGCGATCGCACGTGCCGCGCCGTCCGCGCTGCTCGCACCGCGTGTGCTGTCCGTACCGTCTGCGCTGCCCGCGCCGCCTGTGCCGCTCGCCACCGTCGCCATCCCGACTCCCTACCGACCGATCGTTCGGTTCCCGGACTTCAATGGTCGGTCGGCGGCCCGTAGGGTGTCAACCCTGTGGATAACTGGCTCGGCGCGGGGCGACGGATCGGGGCGGGATGAAGAGTTACGGGGACCCGGAGGGCCCGGGGGCCTGGGGGGACGGGGACGCCGCGGCCGGGTGGCGGGGGCCCGGCGCGCCGGGCGGTCCTGCCGCCCCCGGGGTGCGGGAGCCGCAGGGCGCACCGGCGCCCGCAGGGGCGCCGCAGGCCCAGGGCGCGCCCTCCGCGGGGGGCGGTCCTGGCAGGGGCCCGTGGCCGGGGGCCGGCATCGCTGGGCTGCCCCGCAGGTACCAGGTCGTGGCGGGCGTCGCAGCCGTCGCCGTGCTCGCCGTCGCCTGCACGCACCTGGCGATGGTCTTCTTCTACGTGGCCCCCGCCAACACGGTCTCCAAGGCGCACTCCCAGCTGATCAACCGCTGGGTGAACCCGGAGTTCGAGCAGAACTGGAAGCTGTTCGCGCCCAACCCGCTCCAGCAGAACATCCACGTCCAGGCGCGCGCCGAGGTCGTGGACGCCTCGGGCCGGCGCTCGGTCGGCGGCTGGCAGGACCTCTCGGCGCAGGACGGCGCCGCGATCCTGCACAACCCGCTGCCGAGCCACACCCAGCAGAACGAGCTGCGCAGGGCCTGGGACTACTTCACCCAGACCCATGACGACAAGGGGCGGCCGATCGGCAGCAGGGGCCGGCTCGCGGAGGCTTACCTGCGGCGGATCGTCGTGCTCCGCCTCGGCCGCGAGCACCTGACCGGCCGCGTCGCCCGCATCGAGGTCCGCTCGGCGACCACGGCGGTCGCGCCGCCGCCGTACGCCAAGGAGCGCGTCGACACCCGGACGTTCTACCGGACCTTCCCCTGGTGGGGCGTCGGTCCCTCCGACGTCCCCGACGGCGTGCCCGCGACGGTCGTCGTCGCCGGCCGCGCGGGGGCGGCGCACGGCACGGGTACGGCGAGCGGTACGGGCACGGGTACGGCGAGCGGCAGCGGTACGGAGGCGGCCAGGTGAGCACAGCGGAGCAGGGCCCCACGGCGGCGCCCCCGGCGCGCGGCGCCGCGTACACCGCCGTCGCGCGCGCCCTCCAGCGCGTCACCTCGACGTCCTTCGGCCCGTACCAGAGCGCGGTCATACGCATCGGCTTCGCCGGCACCTGGCTGGTCTTCCTGCTGCGCGAACTCCCCCACCGCGGCGAGTTGTACGGTCCCGGCGCGCCCTGGAGCTGGGACCTGGCGCGGCAGCTCATCGCGGGCAACAGCGCCTTCTCGGCGCTGATGTGGTCGGACAGCCGGGTCTGGTTCGAGACCGTCTACGCCGTCGCCGTCCTCTCCAGCCTGCTGCTGATGCTCGGCTGGCGGACCAGGACGCTCTCCGTGGTCTTCATGGTCGGCGTGCTCTCGCTGCAGAACCGCTCCGTCTTCCTCGGCGACGGCGGCGACAACGTCATCCACATCATGGCGGTCTACCTGGTCTTCACCCGCTGCGGGCAGGTCTGGTCGCTGGACGCGCGGCGCGCGGCGCGTGCGGCGCGGGACGGCGGCCCCGGTGCCCGGCCGCAGGACCGCACGGGCCCGGTCCTGTGGGCGGTGCTCGGCGCGGTGCTCGCCGTGGGCGCGGCCACGAGCCCCGGCCATGTGCAGCTGTGGACGCGGGTCCTGCTGTGGGGCGCCTGGGCCGTGCAGGGGCTGTGGTGGGCGGCGAACCGCTACGCGCCGGGCAGCCACGAGCGCACCCTGCTCGACGTCTTCGCGCACCTCCTGCACAACGCGGCGCTCGTCGTGATCGCCGTGGAGGTCTGCCTCATCTACTCCACCGCGGGCTGGTACAAGATCCAGGGCACCCGGTGGGAGGACGGCACCGCGCTGTTCTACCCGCTCAAGCTGGACTACTTCACCCCGTGGCCCTGGCTGTCCGGGCTGCTCGCCGCGAGCAGCCTCTTCGTCCTGGTCTTCACCTACGGCACGGTGATGGTGCAGATCGCCTTCCCCTTCACGCTGTTCAACCGGCGGGTCAAGAACGTCCTGCTGGTGGGGATGATGCTGGAGCACGCGGGCATCGCCGTGCTGCTCGGGCTGCCGTTCTTCTCCCTGGCGATGATCACGGCGGACGCGGTCTTCCTGCCGACCGGCTTCCTCCTGTGGCTGGGCGCCCGGGCCGCCGCGGGCCGCGCCCGGCTGCGCGGGCGCCGGGGCGGCGGCCTGCCCGGCCAGCGGCGCGAGGCCGGTGACCAGACCCGTACCCTCGTCGGATGAGCAGCGAGAGACCGCCGGCGGCGCCCGCCCCGCACGACGATCCCCCTCCGGGCGTGGCCGCCGAGCCGCTCCAGTACGACGAGGGATTCGGGCCCGTGGTCGGCGTGGGGCCGCACCCCGGGCCCTGGCCGCGCGGCGAGCGCTACGACCCCGAGCTGCTGGCCCACGGCGACCGGCGCAATGTCGCCGACCGGTACCGCTACTGGCGCAGGGAGGCCATCGTCGCCGAGCTCGACACGCGCCGCCACGCCTTCCACGTGGCGGTGGAGAACTGGGGCCACGACTTCAACATCGGCTCCGTCGTGCGGACCGCCAACGCCTTCCTCGCGCGGGAGGTGCACATCGTCGGACGGCGCAGGTGGAACCGGCGCGGCGCCATGGTGACCGACCGCTACCAGCATGTGCGCCACCACCAGGACACGGCCGCGCTGACCGCGTGGGCCGCGGCCGAGGGGCTGCCCGTCATCGGCATCGACAACCTGCCGGGCGCCGTGCCGCTGGAACGCACCGAGCTGCCGCGCCGCTGCGTGCTCCTCTTCGGGCAGGAGGGCCCCGGGCTCACCGAGGAGGCGCGCGAGCACGCCCTGATGGTCTGCTCGATCGCGCAGTTCGGCTCGACGCGCTCGATCAACGCGGGGGCCGCCGCGGCCATCGCCATGCACGCCTGGGTCCAGCGCCACGCGGAGATCCCGGCGGCCCCGCCGCCCCGCTGACCCGCGGTGGCGCCGGGGCGGCCGGGTGCGGCCGCGACCTGAGCGGCCCGGCGGCCCGGCGGCTCACGCCGGGCGGCGCACCTCCACCGTGCGGAAGCGGTCGGCCACGAACGCCGCGTCGCACAGCGCCGCGTTGGCCGCGGGGTTGCCGCCCGAGCCGTGAAAGTCGGAGAACGCGGCCGTCTGGTTCACGAACACGCCGCCGGTCAGATTGAGCGAGAGCTGCGCCGCCTCGTCGAGGCAGACCTCCTCGACCGCCGCCTCGACCTCGGGGGATGTCGTGTAGGCGCCGACCGTCATGGCGCCGTGCTCGCGGACCGTGCGGCGCAGCAGCTCCAGCGCGCCGGCGGTCGAGTCGACGGCGACCGCGAAGGACACGGGCCCGAAGCACTCGGCCAGGTAGGGCGCGTCCGACCCGGCCCCGCCGTCCGCCTTCACGATCAGCGGTGTGCGCACCACCGCGTCGGGCCACTCCGGATTGCGCACCTCGCGGGAGGCGAGCGCGACCTCGCCGAGCTCGGCCGCGGCCTCGATGCGCGCCTTCACGTCCGGGTTGACCAGGGCGCCGAGCAGCGCGCTCGCCCGCGCGTCGTCGCCGAGGAGCGTGTCCACGGCGGCCGCGAGGTCCGCCACGACCTCGTCGTACGTCCGGTGTCCGTCCTCCGTGCCGATGCCGTCGCGCGGGATGAGCAGATTCTGCGGGGTGGTGCACATCTGGCCGCTGTAGAGGGAGAGCGAGAAGGCCAGATTGCCGAGCATGCCCCGGTAGTCGCCGGTCGAGTCGATCACGACGGTGTTCACGCCGGCCTTCTCCGTGTACACCCGCGCCTGCCGGGCGTGCTCCTCCAGCCAGTCGCCGAACGCCGTCGAGCCCGTGTAGTCGACGATCCGGACCTCGGGGCGCACCGCGAGCTCCTTGGCGAGGCCCTCGCCGGGCCGCTCCACCGCGAGCGCCACCAGATTCGGGTCGAAGCCGGTCTCCGCGAGGACCTCGCGGGCGGTCCGCACCGTCAGCGCGAGCGGCAGCACCGCGCGCGGATGCGGCTTGACCAGCACCGCGTTGCCGGTGGCCAGCGAGGCGAACAGGCCGGGATAGCCGTTCCACGTGGGGAAGGTGTTGCACCCGACGAGCAGCGAGACGCCGCGCGGCACCGCCGTGAACGTCTTGCGCATCTCCAGCGGGTCGCGCCTGCCCTGCGGCTTCGACCAGTCGGCGCGCTCCGGCACCCGGGTCTGCTCCGCGTACGCGTACGCCACCGCTTCGAGGCCGCGGTCCTGGGCATGGGCCCCGCCCGCCTGGAGCGCCATGACGAACGCCTGCCCGCTGGTGTGCATCACCGCGTGCGCGAACTCGTGGGTGCGCGCGGAGATCCGCGCCAGGATCTCCAGGCAGACCAGCGCCCTGGCCTCGGGGCCCGCCGCGCGCCAGGCCCCCATGCCGGCGCGCACGGCAGGCAGCAGCACCTCGATGTCCGCGTGCGGGTACTCGATGCCGAGCGCGGGGCCGTACGGCGAGGTCTCCGCGCCCGTCCAGCCGTCGGTGCCCGGCTGGTCGAGCGGGAAGCGCCCGCCGCGCAGCGCCTCGAAGGCGGCGAGCCCGTCCGCCGGCGCGGTCTCCCCGTACGCCTTGGGGTGCTCGGGGTGGGGCGACCAGTAGGCGCGGGTGCGGATCGCGTCGAGCGCCTGGTCGAGCACGGCCCTGCGGGTCTCGGCCAGCTTCTGGAGGCTGAGCTGCGCGGTCATGGTGGGGACCAACTCCTCATCGAGCCGGGGCGGGCGGACGGTCCGCGAAGCCCGGGACACGTGTGCGCGGACAGGGTTACAGTAACCGAACGATCGGTCGGTTCAACAGGGCCGGACGGGTCTGTGGAAAACCCCGAGGGAGGATGGCGTCCATGGCAGCACTCGCGTTCAGCAGCCCCGTCGCGGTCGTCGGCACCGGCACCATGGGCCGGGGCATCGCCCAGGTCGCCCTGGTCGCAGGGCACCCCGTACGCCTCTACGACGCGGCGCCGGGCCGCGCGGGCGAGGCGGCGGACGAGCTGGCCGCGCGGCTCGCACGACTGGTCGAGAAGGGGCGGCTCGGCGAGCGGGACTCGGCGGCCGCGCTGGAGCGGCTGACGGCCGTGGCCGACCTCGCCGAGCTGGCAGGCTGCGGGCTCGTGGTGGAGGCCGTCGCCGAGGACGCGGCGGTCAAGCGCGAGCTGTTCGCCGCCGTGGAGAAGGCCGTCGCCGACGACTGCCTCCTCGCCACCAACACCTCGTCCCTCTCCGTCACCGAGATCGCCGCCGCGCTGCGGCTGCCGGGGCGCTTCGTGGGGCTGCACTTCTTCAACCCGGCGCCGCTGCTCCCGCTGGTCGAGGTCGTCAGCGGCTTCGCCACGGACCGGGAGACCGCGGAGCTGGCGCACGGGACGGCGCGCGCCTGGGGCAAGACGCCGGTGCGCTGCGCCGACACCCCCGGCTTCGTCGTCAACCGCGTCGCCCGCCCCTTCTACGCCGAGGCGCTGCGGGTGTACGAGGAGCGCGCGGCTGACCCCGCGACGCTCGACGCGGTGCTGCGCGAGTCGGGGGGCTTCCGCATGGGCCCCTTCGAACTGACCGACCTGATCGGCCAGGACGTCAACGAGGCGGTGACCCGCTCCGTCTGGGACGCCTTCAACGGCGACCCCCGCTTCACGCCGTCGCTCGCCCAGCGCAGGCTGGTGCAGTCGGGCCGCCTCGGCCGCAAGACCGGGCACGGCTGGTATCCGTACGGACCCGGCGCGGTGCGCCCCGAGCCGCGCACCGAGGAGCCCTGCGGGGCGCCCGCGGAGATCACCGTCGTCGGCGGCCTCGGACCCGCTTCCGCCCTGCCTGAGCTGTTCGGCGAAGTGGGCGTCGCGGTCCGCACGGAGCCCGGGGGCGCGGGGACGGGCCCCGGCTTCCTCGCGCTGCCCGGCGGAGCGCGCCTGCTGCTCGCCGACGGGCGTCCTTCGGAGGCGCGCGGCGTCCCGAGCGTCGCGTTCGACCTGGCCCTCGACTACCGGACCTGCGCGCGCGTCGCGCTCGCCCCTTCGGCCGACGCGCCCGACGCGGACGTGCGCGCCGCCGTGGGCCTCTTCCAGCTGGCCGGCAAGGAGGTCAGCGTCATCGGCGACGTCCCCGGGATGGTCGTCGCGCGCACGGTCGCGCTCCTCGCCGACCTCGCACTCGACGCCGCGGCGCGCGGCGTCGCCACACAGGAGGACATCGACACCGCCATGAAACTCGGCGTGAACTACCCCGCGGGCCCCGGCGAGTGGACGCGCGCGGTCGGCCCCCGCTGGATCCTCGGGGTGCTCGAAGGGCTGGCGTCCGCGTATCCGGGCGGGCGCTACGCGCCCTCCCGCGCCCTGGCGCGCGCCGCGGCGGCGGAGGCACGCCGATGAGCACGCCGAGGCGCGACACGTACACGCCGGAGACGCTGCTGTCCGTCGCCGTCGGCGTCTTCAACGAGCGCGGCTACGACGGCACCTCGATGGAGCACCTCTCCAAGGCCGCGGGCATCTCGAAGTCGTCCATCTACCACCACGTCGTCGGCAAGGAGGAGCTGCTGCGGCGGGCCGTGAGCCGGGCGCTCGACGGGCTGTTCCGCATCCTCGACGAGGAGGGCGCGGGCCGGGGCAGCGCGCTGGCGCGCGTCGAGTACGTGACGCGGCGCATGGTCGAGGTGCTGACGGCCGAGCTGCCGTACGTGACGCTGCTGCTGCGGGTGCGGGGCAACACCCGGGCCGAGCGGTGGGCGATGGAGCGGCGGCGCGAGTTCGACCAGCGGGTCGCCGAGCTGCTGAAGGCGGCCGTCGCCGAGGGCGACCTGCGGGCCGACGTGGACACCCGGCTCGCGACCCGGCTGGTCTTCGGCATGGTCAACTCGCTGGTCGAGTGGTACCGCCCGCAGCCGGGCGGCTACGACCGCGACCAGGTGGCCGACACCGTCGTACGCCTCGCCTTCGACGGGCTGCGGGCGCGCGGCTGAGGGGCCCGACCCGGCCGGAGCCGGCGCCGGGCCGCGCGGCCCGTCACTCCGGCAGCGGCGTCCCCGGGCTCAGGTCGGTCTCCTCGAAGACCAGCAGGGTGCGGGTGGAGAGCACCTCCGGGATGGCCTGGAGGCGGGTGAGCACCAGCTCGCGCAGCGTCCTGTTGTCGGGCGTGTGGACCAGCAGCAGCACGTCGAAGTCGCCGCCGACGAGGGCGATGTGCGCGGCGCCCGGCAGCTCCTCAAGCTGCCCGCGCACGGTGCGCCAGGAGTTCTGCACGATCTTCAGGGTGATGTAGGCGGACGTCCCCTGCCCGGCCCGCTCGTGGTCGACGCTCGTGGTGAAGCCCCGGATCACGCCGTCCTCGACGAGCCGGTTGATCCGCGCGTACGCGTTGGCGCGCGAGACGTGCACCCGCTCGGCCACGGAGCGCACCGACGCGCGGCCGTCCGCCTGGAGGATGTGCAGGATCGCGCGGTCCACCGGTTCGAGCGGGCGGGCCGCTGCGGTGCGCCGCACGGCCTCCTCGCCCGGATCCTCGGCCATTTGTTCAGTCCCCCTGCCTTCCCGCCTCGGCGCCGTGGACGACCTGCGTCCATCACAGGCCCCGCCGAACCGTTTGTCCACAGGATGGCGGCCCGTGTAGCCAAAATGCCCCGGCGACCGAACAATCGGTAGGTGAGGGCCGTCACACACCGACGGCTCCGCAGCCCGCAGCCACGAGCCGTACGGGCACCGCAGCAGGACGCATGAGGAGGGGCACGCGTGAAAAAGAGCAGTACGCCGGTCCGGGACCCCGCGGCGCGCAGGGCGCCCGCGGACACCACCGCCAGCGGCTCCGCGGGGCTGCCCGCCGCCCCCGCCTGGCGGGTGCGCAGGGACCCCGCGCCCCTGCTGCCCGACGAGCGGCCGCTGCGCGTGCTCGGCACCGCCGCCGAGGCGGCCGCCGACCCCGCGCTGCTGCTGCGCCTCTACGACGGCCTGGTGCGCGGCCGCAGGTTCAACACGCAGGCCACGGTCCTCACCCGGCAGGGCAGGCTCGCCGTCTACCCGTCGAGCACGGGCCAGGAGGCGTGCCAGGTCGCCGCGGCCTCCGTACTCGCCGAGCGCGACTGGCTGTTCCCCAGCTACCGCGACTCGCTGGCCGTGGTCGCCCGCGGCGTGGACCCGGTGGAGGCGCTGACGCTGCTGCGCGGCGACCGCCACACCGGCTACGACCCGTACCGCTACCGCGTGGCACCGCTGTCCACCCCGCTCGCCACCCAGCTCCCGCACGCGGTCGGGCTCGCCCACGCGGCCCGCCTCAAGGGCGACGACGTGGTGGCGCTCGCCCTGGTCGGCGACGGCGGGACCAGCGAGGGCGACTTCCACGAGGCGATGAACTTCGCCGCGGTCTGGCAGGCGCCCGTCGTCTTTTTCGTGCAGAACAACGGCTTCGCGATCTCCGTGCCGCTCGCCAAGCAGAGCGCGGCGCCGACCCTCGCGCACAAGGCAGTCGGCTACGGGATGCCGGGCCGCCTGGTCGACGGCAACGACGTCGCCGCCGTGCACACGGTGCTCGCCGAGGCCGTCGACCGGGCACGCGGCGGCGGCGGGCCGACGCTCGTGGAGGCCGTGACGTACCGGATCGACGCCCACACCAACGCCGACGACGCGACGCGCTACCGCGCCGAAGACGAGGTCGCCGCCTGGCGCGCCTACGACCCGGTGCTGCTGCTCGAAGCCGCCCTGCGCGCCCGCGGCCTGCTCGACGACGCGGCGGCCGAGCGCGTCGCGCGCGGCGCCGAGGAGCTGGCGGCCGGGCTGCGCGACCGGATGAACGCGGAGCCCGCGCTCGACCCGATGGACCTGTTCGGCCAGGTGTACGCGGAGCGCACCACCCAGCTCGCCGAGCAGGCCGAGCGGCTGCGCGCCGAGCTGGACGCGGCAGCCGGGGCCGACGCGCCGGAGCCGGAGGGCACCCGATGACCACGGTCGCCGCCAGGTCCGCCACGATGGCGCAGGCCCTCCAGCGGGCGCTGCGGGACGCCATGGCCGAGGACCCGGCGGTCCATGTCCTCGGCGAGGACGTCGGGTCGCTCGGCGGGGTCTTCCGGGTCACCGACGGCCTCGCCGCGGAGTTCGGCGACGAGCGGTGCACGGACACCCCGCTCGCCGAGGCCGGCATCCTCGGCACGGCGGTCGGCATGGCCATGTACGGGCTGCGGCCGGTGGTCGAGATGCAGTTCGACGCCTTCGCCTACCCGTCGTTCGAGCAGCTCGTGAGCCACGTCGCCAAGATGCGCAACCGCACGGGCGGCGCGGTGCCGATGCCGCTGACGGTGCGCATCCCCTACGGCGGCGGCATCGGAGGCGTGGAGCACCACAGCGACTCCTCGGAGGCGTACTACATGGCGACCCCCGGGCTGCACGTGGTCACGCCCGCGACGGTCGAGGACGCCTACGGCCTGCTGCGCGCGGCCATCGCCTCCGACGACCCCGTGGTCTTCCTCGAACCGAAGCGGCTCTACTGGTCGAAGGCGCCCTGGTCGCCCGAGGCGCCGCCGGCCGTGGAGCCGATCGGCCGGGCCGTCGTGCGGCGCCCCGGCACGAGCGCCACGCTGATCACCTACGGGCCGAGCCTGCCGGTGTGCCTCGAAGCGGCTCAGGCCGCGCGCGAGGAGGGCTGGGACCTGGAGGTGGTCGACCTCAGGTCGCTGGTGCCGTTCGACGACGAGACGGTCGCGCGGTCGGTGCGGCGCACGGGACGCGCGGTGGTCGTCCACGAGGCGGTCGGCTTCGGCGGCCCCGGCGGCGAGATCGCGGCGCGGATCACCGAGCGCTGCTTCCACCACCTGGAGGCGCCGGTGCTGCGGGTGGCGGGATTCGACATCCCCTATCCGCCGCCGATGCAGGAAAGGCACCATCTTCCTGGAGTGGACCGGGTGCTGGACGCGGTCGCGCGGCTCCAGTGGGAGGCGGAGAGCCGATGAGCGAGGTACGGGAGTTCAGGCTGCCCGACCTCGGCGAGGGACTGACCGAGGCGGAGATCGTGGGCTGGCTCGTCGCGGTGGGCGACGTGGTCGCCGTAGACCAGCCGGTGGTGGAGGTCGAGACCGCGAAGGCACGGGTGGAGGTGCCCTGCCCGTACGGCGGGGTGGTGACGGCCCGCTTCGGCGAGGAGGGCACGGAACTCCCGGTCGGCGCGCCCCTGATGACGGTCGCGGTCGGTGACCCGGCCGCTCCGGAGGGCGCGTCCCCCGCCGAGGCGGGCGCGGGCGCCACGTCGGGGAACGTGCTGGTCGGATACGGCACGGCGCCGCCCGCCACCCGCCGCCGCAGGGTCGCCCCGCGGGGTCTCCTCGACGGCGCGGGCCCCGGTGCGGCAGGCGGGCGGTCCGGGCAGCGCCCGGAGCGTGAAGGACACGCCGCCTTCGACGGGAACGGGCGGCCGGGGGCCGGGAACGGTTCGGGGCCCGGCCGCCGCGGCTCCGGAGCAGCCGGGCACGAGCCCGGTACGGACGGGACCGGGGCGGACGGCGCCGAGCCGGATGCCTCAGGGCCGGACGGCGCCGAGCGGAGTGGCTTCAGCGTCGGTGCGGACGGGCACGGTGCCGGGGCGGGGTACGGCGCGCGGGTGGGCGCGGGGCCTGTGCCCGTGGTGTCGCCGCTCGTGCGGCGGCTCGCCCGGCAGCACGGGCTCGATCTGCGGCAGCTCGACGGCTCGGGTCGCGAGGGGCTGATACTCCGCGTCGACGTGGAGCGGGCGATCGAGCGGGCTGCCGGGGGCGCCGCGCAGGCTCCGGCGGCGGACTCCGCCGCCGGCCGGGACGTGGCGGCGGAGACGGCGCGCGAGGGGGCCACGGCGGTGCCCGACGGTGCCGTGCGGGTGCCGCTGCGGGGCGTGCGGGGCGCGGTCGCGGAGAAGCTGTCCCGCAGCAGGCGCGAGATCCCCGAGGCCACCTGCTGGGTCGACGCGGACGCCACCGAACTGCTCGCGGCCCGCGCCGCGATGAACGCGGCGGGCGGCCGGAAGATCTCCGTACTCGCGCTGTTCGCCCGGATCTGCACGGCCGCGCTCGACCGCTTCCCCGAGCTGAACGCCACGGTCGACCAGGCGGCCAGGGAGATCGTCCGACTGCCCGCGGTCCACCTCGGCTTCGCCGCGCAGACCGACCGCGGCCTCGTCGTGCCCGTCGTACGGGAAGCGCAGGCGCGCTCCGCCGAGTCGCTCACTGAGGAGTTCGCGCGCCTCACCGGCCTGGCGAGGGAGGGCGCGCTGACGCCGATGGACCTGACGGGCGGGACGTTCACGCTCAACAACTACGGCGTGTTCGGCGTGGACGGGTCCACCCCGATCATCAACCACCCGGAGGCCGCCATGCTCGGCGTCGGCAGGATCGCGCCCAAGCCGTGGGTGCACCAGGGCGAGCTCGCGGTGCGGCAGGTCGTGCAGCTCTCCCTGACGTTCGACCACCGGGTCTGCGACGGGGGCGTCGCGGGCGGCTTCCTGCGGTACGTGGCGGACTGCGTGGAGCAGCCCGCCGTGCTGCTGCGCACGCTCTGAAGCGCCGCGGCCCGCGCGGCCCGGTCGCCCGGAGCCGCGCGGGCCGGGGGAGCGCGCACCCGGCGTGCGTGGGGCGGTCGGCCACGGACGATACTTCAGCCATGGAAGCCGCGAGCCACGCCCACGCCGCCCGCGCGCCGCGGCCGGCGCCCGGCTACGACGCCGTGGTGCTCGCGGGCGGCGCGGCCAGGCGCCTCGGCGGCGCCGACAAGCCGGGCGTGCGCGTCGGCGGCCGCACCCTCATCGACCGGGTGCTCGCTGCCTGCGCGGACGCCGGGCGCACGGTCGTCGTGGGTGGCAGGCGGCCCACCGCGCGGCCGGTCCAGTGGACGCGGGAGCAGCCGCCGGGCGGCGGGCCCGTGGCCGCGCTCGGCGCGGGCGTGCGCGAGGTCGCGGCGGATACCGTCGTGGTGCTCTCCGCCGACCTGCCGTTCCTTGACACCGAGGCCGTGCGCCGCCTGCGGGAGGGGCTCGCGGCGGGCCCGGCTGAGGCCGCGTTCCTCGTCGACGCCGACGGCCGCGACCAGCCGCTGGTCGCCGCCTACCGCACCGAGCCGCTGCGCCGGGGCCTCGGCCTGCTCGCCGCCGAGTACGGCGGCCTCGCGGGCCTGCCGCTGCGCCTGCTCGCGCACGAACTCGACCTTGTCCGGGTGGATTCCGGTCCCCTCGCCGCCTTCGACTGCGACACCTGGGACGACATCTCCACAGCCCGGACGCGCATCAGGGAGCATGGGACCGTGTTGGACGAATGGATCACCGCAGTCAAGGACGAGCTCGGCATCGAGCTGGACGTCGACACCACACTGCTCCTGGACCTGGCGAGCGACGCCGCGCACGGCGTCGCACGGCCGGCGGCCCCGCTGACGACCTTCCTGGTCGGCTACGCGGCGGCCCGCGCCTCCGGGCAGGGCGAGCAGGCGGTCGCCGAGGCGGCTGCCAAGGCGTCGGCGCTCGCCCGCCGTTGGGAAGAGGAGGGGGCGGGCGGCCCCGGGCCGGACGCCGGATGACCACGCGGAACAGGGCGGCCGAGGGCGCCCGCGGCGCCCGCGGCGGCGAGGGCCGCCCCGGCGGCACGAACGGCGCAGGCGCCGCGCGCGTCGGCGGGTCCGGCCCGGCCGACGGGCCGGGGGGCTCGGGCAGGGACGGCGGCGCGGACGCGGACGGCGGGCCCGACGGCTTCGACGACGCCCTCGCGCTGGTCAGGGAGTTGCCGGCGCGCGGCTCTTCCGACGCGCCCGCACACCCGCACCGCCCGGTCTCCTGGGCCGAGGCGCGTGCGCGCGCGGCGCGTGCGGGCCGGGCGGCCCGTGGCGCCCGCTCCCACCGGGTGCCGGGCGGCCGCGCTCTCGGCGAGGCCCTCGCGGAGCCGCTGACCGCCCTCACCGACCTGCCCTCCTTCGACACCTCGGCCATGGACGGCTGGGCCGTCTCGGGCCCCGGCCCCTGGACGGTCCCGGCCGAGGGGTCGGTGCTCGCGGGGCGCGCCCACCCGGGCCGCCTCGCGGACGGCACGGCCGTACGGATCGCGACCGGCGCGCGCGTGCCCGCCGAGGCCACCGCCGTCATCCGCAGCGAGCACGCGCGCACCGACGAGGCCGGGCGGCTCCACGCGGAGCAGCGCGTCACCCAGGGCCAGGACATCAGGCCCCGGGGTCAGGAGTGCCGCGCGGGCGACCAACTGCTGGCCGCGGGCGCCACGGTCACGCCCGCCGTGCTCGGCCTCGCCGCGGCGGCCGGGTACGACACCCTGCACACCGTGCCGCGCCCGAGCGTCGAGGTGCTGGTGCTCGGCGACGAACTCCTGACGGAGGGGCTCCCGCACGACGGCCTGATCCGGGACGCGCTCGGGCCGATGGTCGCGCCCTGGCTGCGCTCGTTGGGCGCCGAGGTGCTCGCCACGCACCGGATCCGCGACGACGCCGACACCCTGCACGCCGCGATCACCGCGTCACGGGCCGACCTGATCGTCACCACCGGCGGCACCGCCGGGGGCCCCGTCGACCATGTGCACCCGGTGCTGCGCGCGGCGGGCGCCGCGCTGCTGGTGGACGGGGTCGCCGTGCGCCCCGGCCATCCGATGCTGCTGGCGGAGCTGGACGCGGGGCGCCATCTGGTCGGGCTGCCCGGCAACCCGCTGGCCGCCGTGTCCGGGCTCCTCACGCTCGTCGAACCGCTGCTGCGCGAGCTCGCGGGGCGCCGCGCGCTCGCGCCGTACCATGCGCCGGTCGGAGAGGACCTGCGCGGGCATCCGCACCACACCCGCCTGGTGCCGTTCGTGCACCGGGACGACGTGCTGGAGCCGGTGCACTTCAACGGCCCGGCGATGCTCCGGGGCATCGCGATCGCGGACGGACTCGCGGTGGTGCCCCCCGGCGGCGTGGATCCGGGAGAACTGCTCGAAGTGCTCGACCTGCCGTGGACGGCGCCGGTCGAGGGAGGGTGTTTCACGTGAAACTTCCCGGCCATGACGCCATAGCGCGCAACGCCGAAGAACATCTGATCAGCGCCCGGGTGAGCCTGCCGCGGAGGACGGTCCAGGGGCCCCTGCGGCAGGTGCTGCGCCGGCTGGCCATGGCGCTCGCCGTGCTGTTCCTGACGGTCCTGATCGTCTGGATCGACCGGAGCGGCTACCACGACAACGCCGACGGCGCCGTGGACTTCCTTGACGCCGTCTACTACTCCACCGTGACGCTCTCCACCACGGGATACGGTGACATCGTCCCGTACAGCGACGGTGCGCGGCTGGCGAACGTGCTGCTCGTGACGCCGCTGCGCGTGCTGTTCCTGATCATCCTGGTCGGCACGACTCTCGAGGTCCTCACGGAACGCACCCGGGAGGAGTGGCGGCAGAACCGCTGGAGGTCCACCTTGCGCGACCACACCGTGGTCATCGGCTACGGCACCAAGGGCAGGTCGGCGGCGCAGACGCTGTGCGCCACCGGGCTGCGCAAGGAGCAGCTCGTCATCGTCGACCCGTCGGGCAAGGTGATCGAGGCGGCCAACGCGGAGGGCCTCACGGGCGTCATCGGCGACGCGACCCGCAGCGACGTGCTGGTACGGGCGGAGGTCCAGCGCGCCCGGCAGATCGTCATCGCCACGCAGCGCGACGACACCGCGGTCCTGGTGACGCTGACCGCCCGCCAGCTGAACAAGAAGGCGAAGATCGTCACCGCGGTCCGCGAGGAGGAGAACGCGCCGCTGCTGCGCCAGTCGGGCGCCGACTCGGTGATCACCAGCGCCAGCGCCGCCGGGCGGATGCTCGGCCTCTCCGTGCTCAGCCCCTGGGCGGGCACCGTGATGGACGATCTGATCCAGCAGGGCAGCGGGCTCGACATGGTCGAGCGGCCGGTGACCAAGGCCGAGGTGGGCCGGGGCGTGCGCGAGACGGACGACCTGGTCGTCAGCGTGGTCCGGGGCCACCGCCTGCTCGGCTACGACGACCCCGAGGCGAGCCCGCTCCAGCCCACCGACCGGGTGATCTCCATCGTCCGCGCCCGCACCGAGCCCCCCCTCGGCCCGGGCAAGGGCATCTCGCTCACCTAGCCGGTGTCGCCGCCACCGCCCCGTCCGGGGCGGTGGCGGCGCGGCTCAGGGTGCGGCCGGGCCGGTCAGCAACCGCCTGCGTTCCACGGCCCTTTTGTGTGTGCGGGTCACCCGGAAGCCCGTCCGACGGCCAAGAGGTGTGAGCTGCTCGCCAGAAGTTCCGGGTACGGCTCTGCCATCCTGGCGGCCGTCAGTACCGACTCGAAGAGCTCCTCGCTGGGGTCCGGCCCCGCATGCTGCTCCACCGCCTTCAGAAGGGACCAGGCCGGTCCCTCCACCCCGAAGACCTGCACCTCGACCAGTCCGGCTGCGCGCATTTCGTCTGCGAGCTCTTCGGCGCGGTGGAAATAGGCCAGGGTGAAGCCGCGCTTGCCGTCGTGGACGGCCGTGCGAAGGATCGTCGAAATGGACGCCTGCATCCGCTCGGTGTGCAGGTGGGCCAATGATGTGTGCTCGAAGAGCGACGAATAGCGGTTGATGGCGGCCGCCGCGACGAGCCCGCCGGGCCGCACGACGCGTCGTGCCTCGGCGAGCGCCCGGCGTCGGTCCGAAGGATCAGGGAGGTGGTACAGCGGTCCGAGCAGCTGCACGACGTCGAAGCTGGCATCCGCTGCCGGCAGGGCGCGAGCGTCGCCGACGGAGGCCGGACAGACGAGTGCCGCCTTGTCGACGTGCCGGGCAATGGGGTCGATCAGCTCGACCTTGTAGCCGTCCTCGACCAGCCATCGGGCATGGACACCGGGCCCGCCTCCCACATCCAGCACGCAGGCGGGGGCCGGCGGGAGGAAGCGCCGCATGATCTCCTGCGTGCGGATCAGTTCGAGGCGTCCGTCCGCCGACAGGCTCAGCCGGCCGTCCTCGTCGATGATCTCGGAGTAGAAGCGTTCGATCTCGGGCGCTAGCTCAGGGCTCTCCATGACCGCAGTATGGTGTGTACCGGTGGACCAGTCCAGCAGAGCGCCCTTCAAGAGGAGCCATGGCACTGCTCAAGTACGAAGAGATCGCGGAGTCCCTGCGCGCTCGCGTCGCCGCAGGGGAATTCGAGCCGGGAGACGTCGTTCCCTCGGGGCGGGACCTGGCGGAACAGTGGTCCGTGTCGCGAGCCACCGTCATCAAGGCGATGGACGTCCTGCGGAACGACGGCGTGGTGGAGGCCCGGCAAGGAACGGGTTTCGTCGTCACGCAAACGCCTGTCGCACGGCCCGCGGGAGGCCGGCGAGCCGGGTCGAGCCGCGTCACCGGTGGCATGCCGTTCCTCCGCGTGGGGACGCCCGACTGGGCCGTCCCGCCGACGCACGTCGCCGCGGTCCTGAAGCTGGATGAAGGGGCGGAGGCTCTGCGCCGGGTACGCGTCATGCAGCTTCCGGACGGCAGCGCGTACAGCTATGTGGTGGCCTGGTTCCCTCCGGATGTCGCCACTGCCGCCGCACGGCTCGCGCGCACTGCCCCGATCGAGGAGGGGACCACGCGCTACGTCCGTCGCACGACGGGCCGCTTCCCCGTGGAGGGGCTGGACGTGACGACGGTCCGCCTGGCGACGGACGAGGAGGGGCGGCACCTGGGCCTGGCTGGGCCCACCGCCGTGGCCGTGGTCCTCCACGCGGCGTACGACCGGGAGCGGCGGCCGCTTGTATGCGAGGAAGGCGTGACCCCCTCCGCGTACTACGAGCAGGCCGACACGTACGAGATGTAGCGCCCCGACGCCTTTGAGGCCGGACCGGTCCACTGGTCCGGGCCTTTTCTCCCCGCGCACCCGGGCATCCATCTGCGGATATCCCTGCCGCTCGACGTCAAGACGCCGCAGCGGGACTTGACTGGACCGGTCCACCGGTCCAGTCTCTTGGGTGTGGCAACAGCCCAAAGACGAGAACGCGCGTGCCGGCGGGCGGCAGCCACCCGGTACCGGTGAGGAAGACCGACATGGCAGCCCCCGAGTTGCATGCCCTGGTCGCGCCGCGCGTCGGCCCCGTGAGCCCGGTTGCGTGCTCCGTCTGCAGAGAGCTGAAAGTGCGCGTGACGAGTGTCAGGACGCCTGAGGAGCTGAGGCCGGTGTTTGCTGCGATGCTCACCCACAAAGAGTTCGGGCACCCCGACGATCCCCGTGGTCCCTGAGTCATCTCCTTCCCGACTCGGGGGCGGCGTCAACGTTCTGTGGGGGCGGGAGCTGGTGGGGCGTGGGTGGGGTCTGGGGGCGGGAGTAGCCTCACCGCCATGCATGCGATCACGATCCCGGAACCCGGTGGACCCGAAGCACTGGTGTGGTCGGAGGTGCCCGACCCTGTGCCCGGCGAGGGGGAGGTGGTGGTGGACGTCGTCGCGAGCGCCGTCAACCGCGCCGATGTGCTCCAGCGCCAGGGCTTCTACGACCCGCCGCCCGGCGCCTCCCCCTATCCGGGCCTGGAGTGCGCGGGCCGGATCTCGGCGGTCGGCCCCGGAGTGGCGGGGTGGGCCGTGGGCGACGAGGTGTGCGCGCTGCTGGGCGGCGGCGGATACGCGGAGAAGGTGGCGGTCCCCGTGGGCCAGCTGCTGCCCGTGCCCGCCGCGATGGAGCTGGTGGACGCGGCCGGGCTGCCCGAGGTGGTCGCCACGGTCTGGTCGAACGTCTTCATGATCGCCCATCTCCGGCCGGGCGAGACGCTGTTGGTGCACGGCGGCGCGAGCGGCATCGGCACGGCCGCGATCCAGATGGCCGCCTCGGCGGGAGCGCGGGTCGCGGTGACGGCGGGCGGCGCGGACAAGCTCACGCGCTGCCAGGAGCTGGGCGCCGAGATCCTGATCAACTACCGCGAGCAGGACTTCGTGGAGGAGATCAAGGCGGCGACGGACGGGCGCGGCGCGGACGTCATCCTCGACATCATGGGCGCCAAGTACCTGGAGCGGAACGTGGACGCGCTTGCCGTCAACGGCAGGCTCGCCGTGATCGGGATGCAGGGCGGCGTGAAGGGCGAGCTGAACCTCGGCGCGCTGCTGGCCAAGCGGGGCGCCATCACCGCGACCTCGCTGCGGGCCCGCCCGGCGAGCGAGAAGGCCACGATCGTCTCGGCCGTGCGCGAGCACGTGTGGCCGCTGGTCGTCTCGGGCGACCTGCGGCCGGTGATCGACCAGCGGCTCGCGATGTCGGACGCCGCCGAGGCGCACCGGGCACTCGACGCGGGCAGCCACGTGGGCAAGATCCTCCTCCTGACCTGAGCCCGCACGCCGCACGCCGAAAGGCCCCGGCCGGTGCCCCCTCGTGATCGAGGCGGCACCGGACGGGGCCGTCGGGCCCCCGGGGGCTAGAGGTACGGGCCCGAGCGGACCGCGCCGTGGCCCGGGGCGCCTTCGGCCTCGTCGTCGGGGACGGCGCCGGGCGGCAGCGCCCTGCGCATCTGCTCCAGCTGCGCCCTCGCCGCCATCTGCTGCGCGAACAGGGCGGTCTGGATCCCGTGGAACAGGCCTTCGAGCCAGCCGACGAGCTGGGCCTGGGCGATCCTCAGCTCCGCCTCCGACGGCACCGCCTCCTCCGTGAAGGGCAGCGAGAGCCGTTCGAGCTCCTCCACCAGCTCGGGCGCGAGACCGTCCTCCAGCTCCTTCACGGAACCGGCGTGGATCTCCTTGAGCCGCACCCGGCTCGCCTCGTCCAGAGGAGCAGCGCGTACCTCTTCGAGCAGCTGCTTGATCATGCTGCCGATCCGCATGACCTTCGCGGGCTGTTCGACCATCTCCGTCACCGGGCTCTCGCGCGGTGCGTCCTGCGCGTCACCGCCACCGAGAGCCATCCCGTCCTGCCCCACCACGAGAACGTGGGGGCTCTCCTGCGACCGTTCGTTGCTCGGCATCTCCATGTGCCCAGTGTCTCGCACGCCGAGCGGAGCCGGTCAGGTAGCCGCCCTTCTGGACAGGGAGCGCTGCGAGCGGGTGACCGCAGCCGCGAGGAGCGCGGCGCCGACGGGCACCGCCACGAGCAGCAGCGCGAGGGTCCCCCAGGGGACGACGATCGGCACGTGCGGCAGCGTCCCGTCGCCGAGGCCCTGCGCGAGGTCGCGTCGGTATCCGGCCAGTGCGGTGCGCCGCTCGGTCAGCCGCAGGCCGATCGACGGCAGCACGCCGGCGAGCGACCCGAGCACCACCCCCATCGCCGCGACCACCCCGCACTGGAACCCGCTGAGGGTCCTGCGCACCCGGTCGGGCGCGCCGACCGCGGCCAGCGTCTTCAGGTCGGCCTCCGCGTCGGTCTGTGCGAGGCCGGTGGCGATGCCCGCGGCGCCCAGGGTGATCAGCCCGGCGAACAGCCCGAGGGAGAGCAGCACGATGCCGTAGTGGCTGGTGTAGCCCTTCTCGATGTGCAGCGTGACCGAGCTGCCGAGGTCGGCGACGGCCGCGTCGGCGCGCTGCTGCTGTGCGCCGGTCGGCGGGGAACTCGTCGTGTAGTAGCCCCCGTACGGCACGGTGCCCAGGTGCGCGGCGCGCGCGGCCGCCGGGCTCATCAGCAGCTGCACGCCGTAGGTGGCCGGGTGCCCCGCGACCTCCGTGGCGGGCAGCCTGACCAGGGTGCTCTCCGGCGTCTCCCCCTTGTCGAGTGCCGCCTGCGTCTTCGCCATGTCGGCGTAGACCCGCAGGACGACCGTGGTGCCGCCGTCCGCGGAGAGGTTCCGCCGCGTCAGCGAGACGGCGCGCCCCGCGGCGAGCGCGTGCTCGGCCGCCGGGTCGCGGATGCCGAGGACCCGCAGCAGGTTCGCGTCGCCGACCAGGATGCCGCCCGCCACGTCGCTGCCCGCCTCGTCCTCGCACCGCGGGTCGGAGGCGTAGGCGCGGCGCTGCGCCGTGGTGAGCCGGACCTCGGGGGCGGATTCCCCGTAGGTCCACATCGGGCACCTGTGGGCCTTCGGCACGTCGATCTCGACGTGTCCGCAGCCGGGCTCGTAGGAGTACTCGTCGCACGACCTCGCGCCGATCTGGACGCGGTCGACGTCGGCGCGCAGCCGCACGGGCAGCGACTTCACCACGGCGGTGCGGGCCGCGGCCGCGTCCCGGCCGCCGCCCGAGCCGGTGAGGACGGAGACCGCGCCGTGGGGCAGGGCCGGCTGGTACGCGGCCCGCTCCTGGGCGTCGCTGCTCGCCGCGTACGTGGAGACGGCGACGGTGCCGGCGACCGCGGCGAGCACCGCCGCGACGGCGGGCGCCGTACGGCCCCGGTTGCGCACGGCGTCACGCAGCGCGAGCCGCGGCGACAGCGGCAGCAGGCGGCCGAGCCGGCCGAACAGGCCGACCAGCGCGGGCGTCAGCGCCACGCAGCCCAGTTCGGCGAGGGCGCTCCCGGCGACCACGACGGCGGGTTGGCTCGACACGGCGGAGCCGTACACCGCCACCGCGGCGCCGAGCGCCACGGCGGCCAGACCGAGCACCGGCAGGACCCGGCTGCTCCTGCGCACCCCGCGGCGGCCGGTGAGCGAGGAGAGGACCGTCTGCCGGGACGCGGTGACCGCGGGCACGATCGCCGCGAGCACCCCGGTGAGCACGGCGAGCCCCGCGATGGCCAGCAACTCGGCAGGGTGGACGGAGAAGTGGCCGAACCGCTGCCCGATGGCGCCTTCGAGCACCGGGCGCAGCGCGAAGGTGAGGGCGACGCCGGCGAGGGTGCCGACGACGGCCGAGGCCGCGCCGATCACCACGCCGCCGCCGAGGACGACGGCGCGGATGTGCCTGCGGTCGCCGCCGTTGGCGCCGACCAGGCCCAGCTGGCGGCGGGAGCGCCGCGCGCCTACCGCGAAGGCGGGCCCGGCCAGCAGGCAGATCTCCAGCATGGCGAGGCCGACCACGGTCACCAGGATCGAGGTCACGACCACCCCGTCGCCGCCGGAGGACGGGCTGTTGTGCCGGTAGTACGGCACGTCGGCGCGGGCGGGCGGGTGCAGCACCACGGCGCGGGAGAGCGCGGAGAAGCCGTGCGCGTTGGCGCCCCGCACCATGTTCCACGTGAAACCTCGCCCGCCCGGCACGCCGACCAGACGGGAGGTGTCCGGGGTGAACGGCGGCAGCCCCTTGGCCGCGAGCGCCGCGCGCAGCGGCGCAAGCAGGGCGCCGGGCCGCAGGTCGACCTGGTCGGCGCCGAGCGTGTCGGGCAGCTCGTACGAGCCGACGATGCGGTACTTCGTGCCCAGGTCGCGCGCGGTCAGCTCCGAGCCCACCCTGAGCCCACTGGCCTTCAGGAAGTGCGTGGTCGCCGCGACCTCGTGCGCCGTGGCGGGGAAGCGGCCGTCGACGGGCCGCAGGATGCCCTTGGCCAGCGGATCGTCCGCCGCCACCTCCCGTACCTCGGTGTCCAGGATGCCGTGCGTGGTCCGCAGGCTGACCCGTGCCGACGTGTCGGGGATCGTACGGGCCCCGGCGGGCAGCGCCTTCGCGAGGTCGCCCGCGCCCGAGGGCCACGCCCCGTCGCCGTAGTCCTTCGCCGTCGTGTAGGACTGGGCGTCCGCGGGGTCCTGGAGGACCGGGACGCCGCCCAGGTCGAGGTCCTTGACCCGGGCGTCGGCCCCGCCGATCTGCCGCGTCAGGGACTCGGCGGGCGAGAGCTGGGCGCTGCGCAGCGTCAGGTCGGCGGCGCTGACGCCGAGGATGGGCAGCGCGATCATCGCGAGGACCAGGAAGCTGCGGCCCTTGAAGCGCCACGCGTCGCGGCGGGCGATGCGCAGCGCCACGCGCCAGGAGCGGTACCAGGCCCTCACCGCTCGGCCACCCCGCCGCCCAGCAGGGACTCGGCCCCGGTGCGTGCGGTCTGGTCCACGACGGTGCCGTCCCGCAGGAAGACCACGCGGTCGGCCCAGGCGGCGAAGCGCGGCTCGTGGGTGACGAGGATGCCGGCGGCGCCCGCGTCGCACCGGGTGCGCAGCAGCGCGAGCACGGACTCGCCGGTCTCGGAGTCGAGGGCGCCGGTGGGCTCGTCGGCGAGGACGAGACGGCGGTCGCCTACGAGGGCGCGGGCGATGGCCACGCGCTGCTGCTGGCCGCCGGACATCTCGTCGGGGAACCGGTCGGCGTGCTGGTCGAGCCGCATCTCGGCGAGGGCCGCCCGGGCCTCGGCGCGTGCCGCGCGGGCGGAGACGCCGTCCAGCTCGCGGGGGAGTGCGATGTTCTCGACGGCGGTGAGCGCGGGCACCAGGTTGTAGTCCTGGAAGACGTAGCCGATGCTGCGGCGGCGCATGGCGGCGAGCCGCTTGCGGCTGATCGCGGTGAGGTCCGTGCCCTCCACGATCACCTGGCCCGACGTGGGGGTGTCGAGGCCGCCCGCGAGGCTGAGCAGGGTCGACTTGCCGGAGCCCGAGGGGCCCATCACGGCGACGAGTTCGCCGGGGAGCACGTCGAGGTCGACGCCGCGCAGGGCGTTCACCTCGGTGGCGCCCGCGCCGTGCACGCGGGTCAGCTCGACCAGGCGCAGGACGGGCTCTGCGGACGGGTGCCCGCCGGGCGCGGGCGGCGGGCCCGGCTGGGGTATGGCGTGGGGCATGGGGCGGTCTTCTCCTCGGGACAGGGGTGGCTGCGGGTGGGCGGGCCCGGCGGCGGGCCGGGGGCGGCTCAGGGCGCGGAGGGGCCACGGCGGGGGCGCGCCCGCGGTGCCGTCCCGGCGTCGGCCGCGTACGGGTCACGGGCGGCGGACGGGTGCCCCTCGGCCGGGGGCAGCGGCAGCGCGGAGAGCCGCACGAGGCGGGCCTCGCAGTGGTCGAGCCAGCGCGCCTCGGCCTCGGTCTGGAAGATGAGCTGTTCGAGCACGAGAAGCCAGGCGATCTCCTCGCGGGCCCGCGGCGGCGGCTCCAGGGCCTGCGCCTTCAGCCGTGTGTAGTCCTGCATGGCCTGGAGGGTGTGGTGGCGTTGGGCCTGGATGACCTCGCGGATGTCCACGCCGGGTGCGCCCACGGCCATCGCGAGCTTGATCGCGAGCTCGTCGCGCGGCGGGTTGGTCCGGTCGACCGGCCTGCGGAACCAGGAGGCCAGCTCGTCCCGGCCCGGTCCTGTGATCGTGTAGAGCGTGTGGCCGGCGTCGTCGGAACCCTCGTGGGCGACCATCCCGTCCCGTTCGAGGCGGTTGAGGGTCGTATAGACCTGCCCGACGTTGAGGGGCCAGGTGGCACCCGTGCGGCTCTCGAAGTCCGAGCGCAGCTGCGAGCCGTAGCGCGGGCCCTCTTCGAGCAGGGCAAGAAGCCCGTGGCGAATCGACATACTCAGTATGTATACCCGGTATGTTGGTGGCCGCAAGCGACTGTGGACGGACCTCCTGGGTCCCCCTCACGTCGTACGGGCGCGGTGAATGCGCAGGTCAGAGGCGTCGCGTGGGGGTGAGTGGGCGGGCCGTCACCTGCGGCGCAGGCGCAGCGCGAGGAAGGCGAGACCGAGGCCGAGCAGCATGATCCCGGCGCCGAGCGTCGCCACGGAGGGGCGCGGGGGCTCGTGCGTGCGCCCGGAGGCGACCCGGCGGTCGCCCGGCGGTCGCCCCGCGTCCTCCGCCGTGCCCGCCGTCGCCGAGCCGCTCTCCCGGGTGCCGGTGGCGCGCGGCGCGGTGGAGGTGCCGGTCCCGCCCCGCGTGGCGGAGGGGTGCGGCGCGGGGCTGCCGGTGGACGGCGGGTCGGAGAGCCGGGCGGGCGCCGGGCCGGACGGCGCGGGCCCGGACGGCTCCTGCGGCCGTCCCGGGCGCTCCCTGCCCTCGCCCGCCGGCCGCCCGGCGAGCCCCGAGCCGACGTGCGGCGAGGGCGGATCGCTGACCGGCGCGCCGGGGCCGTCGGCCCGCGCGGCGGGCGCGGCGAGCAGCAGCGAAGCGACGGCGAGAGCACAGGGGGTGCGCAGCCTCGGGATCACCGCCCCAGCGTCACACGCCGGAACAATCCCGGCATCCCCACCAAACCCACCCGAAGCACGCCGGCCGCTCTGAGCGCCCCACGGGCGACCGGCCCCCGCCACGCGCCCCCGGCAACGCAGCCCGCGCAGTCCCGGAGGGCGCCCCGGCCACGCAACCCCCAGCCGAACGGCCCCGGCAACGCAGCCCCCGGCCGAACAGTGCCGCCGCACGGCCCCGGCGGCGCCGGCCGCGCCGCCCCCGCCGAGCGGTTCCGGGCAGCGGCTCCAGCTGCGCGGCCCCCGCCACGCGCCTCCGGCAACGCGGCCCGCGCAGTCCCCGCCGCCGGAGGCGGTTATTCCGAGCGGCCTGTCGATACCTTCAGGTCGAAGACCTGGTCCTTCGGGTCGACCGGGTCGCCGGGGGCCGGGTACTGCTCCAGGATCTGGCCGTCCGCGAAGGCGCCGTTGTCGACGTCCGTCTCCTTCACCGACCAGCCGACCTTGTTCATGCACGCCTTCACCGAGCGGATGTCCTTGTAGCGGAAGTCCGGGGCGTCGACCTTCTTCGGGTCGTCGTAGTCCTTGTAGGCGTCCGTGCAGGCGTCGGCCTGCATGGTGCGGTTGGGGTCGGGCGGCCGGTAGCTCGCCGTGGACGGGCTCTCCTTGGCGGTGGGCGACGCGTGGTGGCCGGGGTCGCCGCCGCCCGACCGGATCGCGGCGACCGTCCCGCCGACCGCCGCGAGCACCACGACCGCGCCCACCACGATCAGCGGGGTGCGCCTGCGGCGCCCGCCCCCGCCCGCGGCGCCCCCGCCCTGCCCCGGCGCGATGGTGTACGGGGGCGGCGTGGGCGGCAGGCCGCCCTGCGGGTAGCCGTACCCCTGCGGCGGGGTGGCGGCCGGGGGGCCGGTCACGGGCCCCGGGCCCGAGCCGTAGGGCCCCGGCTGCCCGTAGGGCGCGGGAGTGCCGTAAGGGCCTGGTGCGTGGCCCGTCGCGGGCGGCGCGGGCTGGGCCTGGTCGACCGGAGGGAAGACGGCGGAGCCCACCCCCGAGCCGCTGGCCTGCGGCGGCGCGCCCTGCACGAGGGCAGGCGCGGCCGCCTGCCCTGCGGCCGGCATCACCCGCAGGCACTCCTCGCGCATCGCGGCGGCGCTGGGGAAGCGCTCGTTAGGGTTCTTCCGCAGGGCGCGCGCGACCAGCGCGTCGGCGCCGGGACCCACCGACCTGTTGATGCCGGAGGGGACCGGCGGCTCCTCCTGGACGTGCGCGTACGCGATCGCGAGCGGCGAGTCGGCGTCGAACGGCAGCCGGCCGGTGAGCAGTTGGAAGAGC
Source organism: Streptomyces sp. NPDC047002 (assembly GCF_040704505.1). NCBI lineage: Bacteria > Bacillati > Actinomycetota > Actinomycetes > Kitasatosporales > Streptomycetaceae > Streptomyces > Streptomyces sp. NPDC047002. Next base: position 42,066 of record NZ_JBEYWC010000021.1, on the reverse strand, counting down.
ATGATCCCGACCGAGTACAGGTCGGAGCGCGCGTCGACGCCCCGCCCGAGCGCCTGCTCGGGCGAGAGGTACTGCGGGGTGCCGACGACCATGCCGGTCTGCGTCATCGACGTGACGCCCGACTGCATGGCCCGCGCGATGCCGAAGTCCATGACCTTGACGACACCGCGGCGCGTGACCATCACATTGCCCGGCTTGATGTCCCGGTGGACGAGCCCCATCTCGTGGCTCGCGTCGAGCGCGGCGAGGACGTCGGCGGTGATCGTGAGGGCCTTCTGCGCCGGCATTGCCCCGTACTGCGCGATGTCGGCCTGGAGCACGGAGCCGAGCGGCTGCCCCTCCACGTACTCCATGACGATGTACGGCATCACGGTGCCGTCGCGCTCCTCCTCGCCGGTGTCGAAGACGGAGACGATGTTCGGGTGCGAGAGCTTCGCCACGGACTGGGCCTCGCGCCGGAAGCGCTCACGGAACGACTGCTCGCGGCCGAGCTCGGAGTGGAGTGTCTTGATCGCGACCTGCCGGTCGAGCGAGGCGTCGTGGGCGAGATGGACGGACGCCATGCCGCCCTGCCCGAGCAGCCCGCGCAGCTGGTACCGGCCGCCCGCCAGGGACGCCCCCACTTCACGGCCCCGTGCGCCGTCCCCGTCCTGGCTCATGGCTGTGCTTCCCCCTAGACGGCGGCGGCCGCCCCGGCCCCCGCGCGGTGCAGAACATTCCTGACAACACGGGCCCGGCGGCCGTCCACGCGACACCGTGCTCGCGGAAATCGGCCATCCGATCCCCTTATTACGGGCCAAGTCTGCCGGAGGGCACAGACACGTCAAGCGGGCATCCCCGTTCCGTGACCGTACGCACAGCAACCGTCTCGCAAGCGTTACACGGGCGGCCGGGAATGTGCCTCGCGCAGGCCGCAGCGGGTTGGATGGCCGGTCCGCCCGGGACAGGCGGGTCGCACGGACCCTGTAGCGTGACGGGCACACAGCCCCTTGGGACATTCTCCCTTCCACCACCCCCGTGATGCGCGCGGCGGACGACCCGTGGCGACCCGCGGACAGAAGACGACGGCGAGGACTGATGGCACCCGAATCCGGAGCAGGCGGCGGCGGAACGCCGGATGCTGGGGACTCCTGGGGCATCGGCGGGCTGGTCGGCGACGGCCGGTACCGCATGACCCACCGCCTCGGGCGCGGCGGCATGGCGGAGGTGTTCGCGGCCGAGGACGTACGGCTCGGCCGCACCGTGGCCGTCAAGCTGCTGCGCTCCGATCTGGCCGAGGACCCGGTGGCGAAGGCGCGCTTCACGCGCGAGGCGCAGTCGGTGGCCGGGCTCAACCACCACGCCGTCGTCGCGGTGTACGACTCGGGCGAGGACGTCGTGGGCGGCAGGACCGTCCCCTACATCGTGATGGAGCTCGTCGAGGGCCGCACCATCCGCGACCTGCTCCTCAACGCGGAGGCCCCGCCGCCGGAGCAGGCGCTGATCATCGTCTCCGGCGTCCTCGAAGCGCTCGCCTACTCGCACCAGCACGGCATCGTGCACCGCGACATCAAGCCCGCCAATGTGATCATCACGGACACCGGCGCCGTCAAGGTCATGGACTTCGGCATCGCCCGCGCCCTGCACGGCGCGCAGTCGACCATGACGCAGACCGGCATGGTCATGGGCACGCCGCAGTACCTCTCCCCCGAGCAGGCGCTCGGCAAGGCCGTCGACCACCGCAGCGACCTGTACGCGACCGGCTGCCTGCTGTACGAACTGCTCGCGCAGCGCCCGCCGTTCGTCGGTGAGACGCCGCTCTCCGTCGTCTACCAGCACGTCCAGGACACCCCGGTGCCGCCGTCCGAGATGACGGCGAACTGCCCGCCCGAACTGGACGGCCTGGTGATGCGGTCGCTGGCGAAGGACCCCGACGACCGCTTTCAGAGCGCGGAGGAGATGCGCGGGCTCGTCCAGTACGGCCTCCAGATGCTCCAGCAGCAGGGCGGCTGGACCGGCTCGTGGAACACCGGCGCGGTCGCCGCAGGCCCCGCCGCGACCGCCGCGCTCGGCGCGACAGGCGCGACGGCGGCGATGGGCCAGGGCGGCGGCTACGGGGCGTACGGCGACACGGCGCAGCGCCCGATGCTGCCGCCGCTCAACCCCAACGACGGCGGCTACTCAGGCTACGACGAGGGCGGCGCGGGCCGCTCACGCGGCCGCGGCAGGATGGCGCTGTTCGTGGCGCTCGCGCTCGTCGCGATCGTCGGCGGCGTGGCCTTCGCGCTGAGCAGCATGAACACGGGCACCAAGAAGCCCGACGACAAGAGCCCCGCGCCCACCGTCTCGCACTCGCGGACCACGGACTCGCCCTCCCCGGGGGACGAGGACACCGCGGGCGACGGCCAGTCGGACGAGTCCACGGACGGCGGCGAGCAGAACGGCTCCGGCTACACCTCGTCGGGCGACCAGCCCTACCCCTCGCAGACGGACGACGAGAGCCCGTCGGGCCGCCCCTCGCAGCCCAGCGACTCCGGCACGACGGGCGGCGGCTCCGGCGGCAGCTCGTCGGGCGGCACCTCGTCCCCGCCGTCCGGCGGCGACGGCGGCTCGTCCGACTCGGGCGGCTCGTCGAGCACCGGCGGAGGCTCCGGCTCGTCGGGCGGCGGCTCGGACGACGGCGGTACGGGCGACAACGGCGGTACGAACACGGGCGGCGGCTCGGGCACCGACGGCGGCGGGAACGGCGGCGGCGACACCGGCGGCGACGGCGCGGGCGGCACCACCCAGGGCGGCGCGCTGGGTGGCTCGCTCCCCAGCGGCGGCTGACGCGGCCGGCGGCGGGGCGCGGTCAGCAGGTGAAGGCCGCGCGGACCGCCTCGTACTCCTTCGTCCACCACACCGCGAGCGCGGAGACCGCGGCGAACTGCGGGTCGGCCCTGCGGTCGTGGCGCACGTAGCGCCAGCGCAGCGTCCAGAAGTCGTTGAGGCGCTCCCACCACACCCGGTGGACGGCGGCGGCGAGCTCGCGGGCGTCGGCGCCCGCCGCGCGCCGGTACGCGGTCGCGTAGGCGCGCACCTTGGGGAGTTCGAGCTCGCCCGTCGGGCCGACGAAGAAGATCGCGGCGGCCCGTACGGCCTCCTCGGCGCGCGGCTGGACCGCGAGCCGGTCCCAGTCGACGATCGCCGCGGGCTCGATGCCCCGGTAGAGCAGGTTCAGCGGGTGGAAGTCGCCGTGCACCCAGCCGGGCGCGGGCTCGGCGCCCGGCGGCGGCCTGCGGTGCGCGTGCCGTTCGAGCAGCGCGCGCCGCTCGGTGAGGCGGTAGGCGGCCAGCTCGTCGAAGGAGTCGCCCGGGCCCTGGCCGCGGGCGAGGGCGAGCAGCTCGGAGATCTCGCGCAGGGTCAGGGCCGGGTCCCGGCTCTCGTAGCGCGGGGCGGCGGCGCCCGCGGCCCCGGGGTCCATCACATGGTCGAGGCAGGTGTGGACGAGCCCGAGCAGCCCGCCGAGGTGCCGGGAGGCGCGGACGGTCAGCTGGGCGCCGTCCCGGTGCCTGCCGTCGACCCAGGGGTGCAGCGCGTAGCAGCGGCCGCCGACGACCGCCACGGTGGCGCCGTCCGCGCCCTCGACGGCGGGGGCGACGGGCACGCCGAGCTCCTGGAGGCGCCGGGTCGCGCGGTGCTGGCGGACGATCGCCTCGCGGTCGCCGTCGAGGTGGTGCTTGAGGAAGTACGTGCCGCGGGTCGTCGTGACCCGGTAGCCGCGGTTGAGCAGCCCCTGGGTGACCGGCTCGCAGGACAGGGCCTCGCCCGCGCTGCCGAAGTGCCGTAACAGGGCGCCGAGCGGGACGTCGGCGAGCGGGCCGGGGTCCTGCGGGGGGTCAGGGGCCCGGTCGTGGGCGGGGTCTGCGGGGCGTACGACGGCGGGCGGGGCGAGGACAGATGAGCGCTGCACTCGTCAGATGGTAGATGACGCTGCGTGTCGATCCGGTCGCGCAGTGGAGGCGGTGGGCGCAGCGGGTGCCCCGGTCCCGTGCCCGGGCAGCAGGTGGTGCACGGTGGTGAGTTCGGGCACGAGCCGCAGGTAGACGGGGTCGAACGGCTCGCCGTCCACGACGCCGCCCGCCTCCCCGAAGAGGGCCTCCTCTGCCTGGGGCGGCCGCACGATCGAGGCGGTCCCGATGCACTGCACGGACCACCGGTCGGAGTCGCCTGGCCGTGGCGCCAGGTCGTCCGCGCCGTACGCCACGACGGTGCCTGCGCAGGCGCGGTGGTAGCCGAGCCCCCGGTGCATGCGCAGCAGCAGCGCGTCCGGCAGGACGACATGGCGGGCGGGGGCGACGAACGGAAGGGCGCGCAGGGTCGCGGCGAGCTTTCCGTACGGTACGCGGGCCAGGAGGGCGGTCGCCTCGGCCGTCAGGGGTGCGTCGGTGGACATACCACGACTCTGCGTCACCGCCACGCCCCGGCGACAGAGCAGACCGCCCCCACATGAGGGGCCCTAGGTCCCGGTTGAACCGGGCCCCGGCGGAACCGCCCCGGTCGAACCGGTCCGAGCTGAACCGGGTCCCGGCGGAACCGCCCGGTCGAAGGGGGTCTCGGCGGAACCGTCCGATCGAACCGGGTCTCGGCGGACCCGCCCGGCCGGGATCCCGCCCGCGCCGTGGCGGCGTCAGCGCTTCTCCGCCTGGAGGCGCGCCACATACGCCGCCGCCTGGGAGCGCCGCTCCATGCCCAGCTTCGACAGCAGGCCGGAGACGTAGTTCTTGATGGTCTTCTCCGCGAGGTGCAGCCGCTCGCCGATCGCACGGTTGGTCAGGCCCTCGCCGATCAGGTCGAGGATCCTGCGCTCCTGGTCGGTCAGGTTCGCCAGTTTGTCGTCCGCCCGGGGGCCCGCGCCGCCCCGCAGCCGCTCGAGCACCCGGGCGGTCGCCACCGGGTCGAGCAGCGAGCGGCCCGCCGCGACGTCGCGCACCGCGGCGAGCAGCTCGCTGCCGCGGATCGCCTTGAGCACATAGCCGGAGGCCCCGGCCATGATCGCGTCGAACAGCGCCTCGTCGTCCGCGAACGACGTCAGCATCAGGCACTTGATGTTCTCGTCGCGCGACCTGATCTCCCGGCACACCTCGACCCCGCTGCCGTCCGGCAGCCGCACGTCGAGCACCGCCACGTCCGGATGGGTCGCCGGCACCCGCACCAGCGCGTCGGCGGCCGTGCCCGCCTCGCCCACGACCTCGATGTCCTCCTCGACGGACAGCAGCTCGTGCACCCCCCGCCGGACGACCTCGTGATCATCCAGCAGGAAAACGGTAATTTTGTCAGTTTTATCCATTTCTCCCACAGTCGCAGTGTCACACATCCACCCCTTCCGCGCCGCCGAGGGCCCGGGATAACGTGCCGTTGTCCCGGCGGCCTGCGAGGCTGTTGCCGAAGCCCTGACCAGCGGCTGTGCCCCCGTCCCGCCGATTTACTTGGAAATCCAAGGAAAATCGCAGGTCAAGCGGGGTTTCACAGTCACGCTGCACTCTGGGTAACGTGCCTTTTCGAAGGTGCTCGCCGGGGCACCTGTCACGTCCGGGGCCTTCGCGTTCCCGCACACACCCCGTGCGGCCGGAGGAACCGGGCGGAACCGCACTGGTACCCGGCAGATCCCGGGTGGCCGGACAGACGGAGGGACACGCACGTGACCGTGGAGAGCACCACCGCGCGGAAACCGCGAGGCGCCGACAAGGCGCCGAGCGCCTCGGCGAGCGCGAAGACGCCCCGGGCGACCGGAGCGGCGAAGACGGCGAAGACCGGCAGGTCGGGCGGCCAGGGCAGGACCGCGGCGCGCGGCACCGGCCGCACCCGCGCCACCGCGGCCCGCAAGGACGCGAACCCCGCGGAGCGCCCCGACGACGACCTCGTCCAGCTGCTCAGCCCCGAGGGTGAACGCGTCGCCCGTCCGGACTACGACGGCTACGTCGCCGACCTGACGCCCGAGTCGCTGCGCGGCCTCTACCGCGACATGGTGCTCACCCGCCGCTTCGACGGCGAGGCCACCCAGCTCCAGCGCCAGGGCGAGCTCGGCCTGTGGGCCTCCCTGCTCGGCCAGGAGGCCGCCCAGATCGGCTCGGGCCGCGCGCTGCGCGACGACGACTACGTCTTCCCGACCTACCGCGAGCACGGCGTCGCCTGGTGCCGCGGTGTCGACCCGGTGAACCTGCTGGGGATGTTCCGCGGCGTCAACAACGGCGGCTGGGACCCCAACAGCAACAACTTCCACCTGTACACGATCGTCATCGGCTCGCAGACCCTGCACGCCACCGGCTACGCCATGGGCGTCGCCATGGACGGCACGGACTCCTCCGTCATCGCGTACTTCGGCGACGGCGCGTCCAGCCAGGGCGACGTGGCCGAGTCCTTCACCTTCTCCGCCGTCTACAACGCGCCGGTCGTCTTCTTCTGCCAGAACAACCAGTGGGCCATCTCCGAGCCCACGGAGCGCCAGACCCGCGTCCCGCTCTACCAGCGCGCCCGCGGCTACGGCTTCCCCGGCGTGCGCGTCGACGGCAACGACGTGCTCGCCTGCCTCGCCGTCACCCGCGCCGCCCTTGAGCACACCCGCGGCGGCGCGGGCCCGATGCTGGTCGAGGCGTTCACGTACCGCATGGGCGCCCACACCACCTCCGACGACCCGACGAAGTACCGCTCCGAGGAGGAGCGGGAGGCGTGGGCCGCGAAGGACCCGATCCTGCGGCTGCGCCGCCACCTGGAGCGCGAGGGGCACGCGGACGAGGCGTTCTTCGCCGCACTCGAAGAGGAGAGCGAGGCGCTCGGCCGGCGCGTGCGCGACGCCGTGCGCTCGATGCCCGACCCGGACCCGATGGCGGTCTTCGACCACGTCTACGCGGACGGCAGCGCCCAGGTGGACGAGGAGCGCAGGGAGTTCGCCGCGTACCAGGCGTCGTTCGACGACGCCCCGGCCCACGCCGAGGGAGGCAACTGACATGAGCGCCCGCAAGCTCCCCCTCGCCAAGGCGGTCAACGAGTCGCTGCGCACGGCTCTGGAGAACGACCCGAAGGTCCTCGTCATGGGCGAGGACGTCGGCAAGCTCGGCGGCGTCTTCCGCGTCACCGACGGCCTCCAGAAGGACTTCGGCGAGAAGCGGGTCATCGACACCCCGCTCGCCGAGTCCGGCATCGTCGGCACGGCGATCGGCCTCGCGCTGCGCGGCTACCGGCCCGTGGTGGAGATCCAGTTCGACGGATTCGTCTTCCCCGCGTACGACCAGATCGTCACGCAGCTCGCGAAGATGCACGCCCGCTCGCTCGGCACGGTGAAGATGCCGATCGTCGTGCGGATCCCGTACGGCGGCGGCATCGGCGCCGTCGAGCACCACAGCGAGTCCCCCGAGGCGCTGTTCGCGCACGTCGCCGGGTTGAAGGTCGTCTCCCCCTCGAACGCCTCCGACGCGTACTGGATGATGCAGCAGGCCATCCAGACCGACGACCCGGTGATCTTCTTCGAGCCGAAGCGCCGCTACTGGGACAAGGGCGAGGTCGACACCGACGCGATCCCCGCGCCGCTGCACGGCGCGAAGGTGGTGCGCCCCGGCGAGCACCTGACGCTCGCCGCGTACGGCCCGATGGTGAAGGTCTGCCTCGAGGCGGCCGACGCCGCGGCGGAGGAGGGCAAGTCGCTCGAGGTCGTGGACCTGCGGTCGATGTCGCCCATCGACTTCGACACCCTGCAGGCGTCGGTCGAGCGCACCCGGCACCTCGTCGTGGTGCACGAGGCGCCCGTCTTCTACGGTTCGGGCGCGGAGATCGCCGCCCGGATCACGGAGCGGTGCTTCTACCACCTGGAGGCGCCGGTGCTGCGCGTCGGCGGCTTCCACGCGCCGTACCCGCCGGCCCGCATCGAGGACGAGTACCTGCCCGGCCTCGACCGGGTGCTCGACTCCGTCGACCGCTCGCTGGCGTACTGAGGAGCCGCACCATGACGACTGACATGTCCGCCGCCCCCGCGCGCGAGTTCAAGATGCCCGACGTCGGCGAGGGGCTCACCGAGGCGGAGATCCTCAAGTGGTACGTGCAGCCCGGCGACACCGTCACGGACGGCCAGGTGGTCTGCGAGGTGGAGACGGCCAAGGCGGCCGTCGAGCTGCCGATCCCCTACGACGGCGTCGTACGCGAGCTGCGGTTCGAGGAGGGCGCGACCGTCGACGTCGGCGTCCCGATCATCACGGTCGACGCGCCGGGCGCCGCGCCCGCGGAGCCCGCGCAGGAGACCGGGGCGGAGGACGCGGAGCAGACGGCCGCGCCCGCGCGCACCCCCGTCCTGGTCGGCTACGGCGTCGCCGAGTCCTCCACCAAGCGCCGCCCGCGGCGGGGCGGCCCGGGGGTACCCGGCCAGTCCGCGCCCGCGGCGCCCGAGCCCGCGCCCCGCGCCGAGCCGGCGCCCGCCGCCGACCGGCCGCTGGCCAAGCCGCCGGTGCGCAAGCTGGCGAAGGACCTCGGCGTGGACCTGGCGGCGATCGCGCCGAGCGGGCCCGACGGGGTCATCACCCGCGAGGACGTGCACGCGGCGGCCCCGGCGGCCGCACAGCCGCAAACGCCCGTCAACGGCACCGCGGCCGCGCGGCCGCAGCCGGAGCAGCAGCCCGGCGCGCGCGAGACCCGCACCCCCGTCAAGGGCGTGCGGAAGGCCACCGCGGCCGCCATGGTGGGCAGCGCCTTCACCGCGCCGCACGTCACGGAGTTCGTCACGGTCGACGTGACGCGCACCGTGAAGCTGGTCGAGGAGCTGAAGGCGGACCCGGAACTCGCGGGCCTGCGGGTCGGCCCGCTGCTGCTGATCGCGCGGGCGCTGCTCGTCGCGATCCGCCGCCACCCCGCCGTCAACGCCGCGTGGGACGAGGCGAACCAGGAGATCGTCACCAAGCACTATGTGAACCTGGGCATCGCGGCGGCCACCCCGCGCGGCCTGATCGTGCCGAACATCAAGGACGCGCAGGACAAGACGCTGCCCGAGCTGGCGGCGGCGCTCGCCGAGCTGGTGTCCACCGCGCGCGAGGGCCGTACGGCGCCCGGCGCGATGCAGGGCGGCACGGTCACGATCACCAACGTCGGCGTCTTCGGCGTCGACACCGGCACGCCCATCCTCAATCCGGGCGAGGCGGCGATCCTCGCGGTGGGCACGATCAAGCCCCAGCCGTGGGTCCACAAGGGCAAGGTCAAGCCGCGTCAGGTCACCACGCTCGCGCTCTCCTTCGACCACCGCCTGGTCGACGGCGAACTCGGCTCCCGGGTCCTCGCGGACGTCGCCGCGATCCTCGAACAGCCGAAGCGTCTGATCACCTGGGCCTGAAGGACCGGCGCGCGCACGGCCCCCGCCCCCTGACCTGCGAGCCGGGTCCCGCGAGGGGACGGGGGCCGTCCGCGTGCCCCGGGCGCAGCGCCGTCGAAATCCGGTGGCGGCCCGGCGGACCGGGTCAGCACACTCGTCCCTGCGGGGGCGTGCCGCAGCCGGGCGGCACGGCGCGCACCGCCAGGAGGGGGCGGCCGCTTCGAGCGCGCGCAGGCGCGGGCCGCTCCCTCGCCCAGCTCCTCGGGGCCGAGCGCCTTGCTCCCTGCGGCCGAGCGCCCAGCCGCTCCCGGCCCGGCTCAGGCCGCGGGGGCGAGCAGGCGCTCCAGCACGAGCGCGATGCCGTCGTCCTCGTTGGACGCGGTGACCTCGTCGGCGGCGGCGAGCAGCTCGGGGTGGGCGTTGGCCATCGCGACGCCGTGCCCGGCCCAGGCGAACATCGGCAGGTCGTTGGGCATGTCCCCGAAGGCGATGGTGTCCCTGGCCGCGAGGCCGAGGCGCCGGACAGCGAGCGAGAGGCCGCGCGCCTTGGTCAGGCCCACCGGCACCAGCTCCACCGTGCCGGGGCCCGCCATCACCACGTCCGTGAGACCGGCGACCACCGGGCGGGCCGCCGCGACCAGGGCGTCGTCGTCGAGCTGCGGGTGCTGCAAGTAGACCTTGTTGACGGGCGCCGTCCAGAACGCGTCCGCCTCGGTGACCACGGCGGCCCGGTCGGACGTGCTGCCGCCCAGCGCGTAGCGCTCGTCGGTCAGCACCCGCCCTTCGGTGCCGTCCTGGCTGACGGCGAGCGCGAGCGGGCCGAGCTCGGCCTCGATCTTGGCGACCGCCAGCCGTGCGACCTGCCGGTCGAGCGTCAACGAGGTGAGCAGCCTGCGCTCGCCCGCGTGGTAGAGCTGCGAGCCCTGCCCGCACACGGCGAGGCCCTCGTAGGACAGGTCGGCGAGCACGCCCCTGGCCCACGGCACGGACCTGCCGGTGACGACGATGTGCGCGGCCCCGGCCGCCGCCGTGGCGCCGAGCGCCGCGCGCGTACGGTCCGAGACCGTGCCGTCGCCGCGCAGCAGCGTCCCGTCCAGGTCGGTCGCGACGAGCCGGTACGGGAAGCCCGCGGCGCCCGCGGTGTGGCGCACGTCCGCGCTCACTTGGCGACCGGCTCCAGCAGCTCGCGGCCGCCCAGGTAGGGGCGCAGCACCTCGGGCACCCACACCGAGCCGTCGGGCTGCTGGTGGTTCTCGAGGAGCGCCACGATGGTGCGGGTGACCGCGCACAGCGTGCCGTTGAGCGTGGCGAGCGGCCTGACCTGCTTGCCGTCGCGCATGCGCACGGAGAGCCTGCGCGCCTGGAAGCCGTCGCAGTTGGAGGTGGAGGTCAGCTCGCGGTACTTGCCCTGGGTGGGGATCCACGCCTCGCAGTCGTACTTGCGGGACGCCGAGGCGCCCAGGTCGCCCGAGGCCACGTCGATCACCTGGAAGGGCAGGCCGAGGCCGAGCAGCCACTCCTTCTCCCACTCCAGCAGCCGCAGGTGCTCCGCCTGGGCGTCCTCGGGCGCCACGTACGAGAACATCTCGACCTTCTCGAACTGGTGGACGCGGAAGATGCCCCGGGTGTCCTTCCCGTACGTGCCGGCCTCGCGGCGGAAGCACGAGGAGTAGCCCGCGTACCGCAGCGGCAGCCGGTCGGCCTCGATGATCTCGTCCATGTGGTACGCGGCGAGCGGCACCTCGGACGTGCCCACCAGGTAGGCGTCGTCCTGCTCCAGGTGGTACACGTCGGCGGCGGCCTGGCCGAGGAAGCCGGTGCCCTCCATGGCCTGCGGGCGCACCAGCGCGGGCGTGATCATCGGGGTGAACCCGGCGGCGGTGGCCTGCGCGACCGCCGCGTTGACCAGGGCGAGCTCCAGCAGCGCGCCGACGCCCCTGAGGTAGTAGAAGCGCGAGCCCGACACCTTCGCGCCGCGCTCCATGTCGATCGCGCCGAGCGCCTCGCCGAGCTCCAGGTGGTCCTTGGGCTCGAAGCCCTCGGCGCCGAAGTCGCGGATCGTGCCGTGCGTCTCCAGGACGACGAAGTCCTCCTCGCCGCCGACCGGGACGTCCTCGTGCACGACGTTGCCGAGCTGGAGGAGGAGCTTCCGCGCCTCTTCGTCGGCCTCGTGCTGCGCGGCGTCCGCGGCCTTCACATCGGCCTTCAGCCGCTCCGCGCGCGCCAGCAGCTCCGCCTTCTCCTCGGGGGACGCCTTCGGGATCAGCTTGCCGAGCGACTTCTGCTCGGAGCGCAGTTCGTCGAAGCGGACGCCGGACGACCTGCGGCGCTCGTCGGCGGAGAGCAGGGCGTCGACGAGGCCGACGTCCTCTCCACGGGCGCGCTGGGAGGCGCGGACACGGTCGGGGTCCTCACGGAGCAGGCGAAGGTCAATCACCCGGCCAAGGCTACCGGTGCGCGCGCCCGTGGCTCACCCCGTATCCGCGGCGTATCCATGGCGCAGGACCGCCAGGTGATTGTTCCTCTTTGCCCTAATTGGCGTTATTGGGGCAATTGGCAATAATGCCGGAATGTGATCACGGGTGGGTCCGGTGGAACCGGGCCGGGGAGAGCGCCGCCCATTGCGTCGGCCTTACTCCTGCGCCATGTCAACCGGCCACCCGGAATTCCCCGGCAGGAGGTGTGCGCGCCACCTCACCTTGACTCACATCCCTTGCATGGAGCGGTACTTGGCGCGCCTTGTCCACAGTGGGGAAAGGCCCCGGGGGTAGTTATCCACAGGTCGGCGCGTGACGCTGTGGACAATGGGCTTGATCATTTTTCCGGAAGGGCGGCCGCCGGACAAATCTGCTGCTAAACCTGCAATTCCCACTCCTTCGAGTGGGAATTGGCCCTCCTGCATGGACGATCACCGCGGGTGAGGGTCATGTGAGGGCTTGGCAACGCCCCACACCCTGTGGACAGCGAACGAGTGACTCGGGAGATTTGTCGATGTATCGGACTCGCCTTGTCGACTTGTCCTCAGGTCGAGATCTATTCCTGTGGATAACTTGCATAGTTATCCACAGGCTGAGTGGAACTGTGCACAAAGGAGCCGGGCACCCAGCGGGCGAGCGGCTCAGGAGCGTCCGTCCTGGCTCCGCGCGAGCCACTCGGCCGCCGCGATGAAGTCGGCGTCCGACGTGCCGGGCCGCGGCGGCGGCACGTCCGAAGGCGCCACCCCCGCACGCGGGTACGAGCCGAGGAAGCGCACCTTCGGGCAGATCCGCTTGAGCCCCATCAGCGCCTCCGCCACCCGGCGCTCCGCGACATGGCCCTCCGCGTCCACGGCGAAGCAGTACCTGCCCATGCCGGCGCCGGTCGGCCTCGACTGGATCTGGATCAGGTTGACCCCCCGCACGGCGAACTCCTGGAGCAGGCCGAGCAGCGCACCCGGGTGGTCGTCGCCGAGCCAGATCACCAGCGACGTCTTGTCGGCGCCCGTGGGCGCCGCGGGCCGTCCCGGGCGCCCGACGAGGACGAAGCGCGTCACCGCGTTCGCCGCGTCGTGGATGTCGGTGACCAGCGGTTCCAGGCCGTACGTCACCGCGGCGAACACCCCGGCGAACGCGCCGTCGTACTTGCCCTCGCGCACCAGCCGCGCGCCGTCGGCGTTCGAGGCGGCCGACTCCCACACCGCCTCGGGCAGCCGCTCCCGCAGCCAGTCGCGCACCTGCGGCTGCGCCACCGGGTGCCCGGTCACCGTCCGCACGTCGGTGAGCGCGGTGCCCGGCCGTACGAGCAGGGCGAAGGTGATCGGCAGCAGCACCTCGCGGTAGATCATCAGCGGTTCCCCGCCGGTGAGTTCGTCGATGGTGGCGGTCACACCGCCCTCCACCGAGTTCTCGATCGCGGCGAACGCGCCCGCAGCCTGCCCCGACCGGACGGCGTCGAAGGCCGCGGGCACCGACACCATCGGCGTCAGCTCTCTGGTGGCGGCTTCCGGCAGGGTGCGCAGGGCGGCTTCCGTGAAGGTGCCCTCGGGCCCGAGATACGTATAGCGCGTGGCCGACATGCGGCCCACCCTAGCGGCCCCGCGATAGGGCGGCGGCGGGGCCGCCGTCCCCTCAGGACTCCACGTGCGCGGCCGGGCGCGGGCGGTCAGGACTCCAGCAGCCGCTGCCCCACGTACTCCCCTTCTGCGGCCCCGCCGGGCACCGCGAACAGGCCGCTCGCCTCGTGCCTGATGAACGCCGAGAGCGCGTCGCCGCGGTCGAGCTTGCGCTGCACCGGCACGAACCCCTTCAGCGGGTCGGCCTGCCAGGCGACGAACAGCAGGCCCGCGTCAGGGGCGCCGTCCGCACCGATCCCGTCCTGGTAGGAGAACGCCCTGCGCAGCATCGCCGCCCCGCCGTTCGCGCTCGGCTGCGCGATCCGCGCGTGCGCGTCCGCGGGGATGACGAGCTTCCCTTCGGGTCCTGTCTTCGTCAGGTTCATCGCCGTGCGCTCGGTGCCGCCGGTCAGCGGGGCGCCGTCCGACTTGCGGCGCCCGATGACCTTCTCCTGCGCGTCGACGGAGAGCTTCTCCCAGTCGTCGAGCAGCATCCTGATCCGCCGCACCACCGCGTACGAGCCGTTCGCCATCCACGCAGGACTGGCGAGCGGGCCGCCGCCCGCCGACGGCTCGGCGGGCACGAAGACCTGCTCGTCGAAGCGGGGCGCCGACTGCTGCGGGTTGCCCGTGCCGTCGATCTGGCCCATCAGGTTGCGCATGGTCATGGGGTGCGCGGTGGCGCCGGGGGAGCGGTTGAAGCCGCTCATCTGCCACCGCACGCGCGCCGTCGCGCCCGCCGCCTTCTGCAGGGCACGCAGCGCGTGGAAGGCGACGAGCGCGTCGTCCGCCCCGACCTGCACCCACAGGTCGCCTTCGCTGCGGGCCGGGTCGAGGTGGTCGGAGGAGAACGCGGGCAGCGGGTCGAGCTGCACGGGGCGCTGCTTCACCAGGCCCGTGCGGTCGAAGAAGCTGCGGCCGAAGCCGAAGGTGACGGTGAGCGAGGAGGGGCCCGCGTCGAGCGCGACGCCCGTGTCGTGGTCGGGCGCGGGCCGCCCCTCGGCCATCGCGGCGGCGCAGGCGGTCCAGCGGCGCAGCAGCGCCACCGCCTGCGCGCGGCCCGCGCCAGGCGCCAGGTCGAAGGCGGCGAGGTGGCCCGCGGCCTGCAGCGGGGTCGCGATCCCCGCCTGGTGGGTGCCGTGGAAGGGGACGGCCCGCGCGCCGAGCCCGGTCAGCGGCGTGGGCGCGGCGGGCCGGGTCGCCGCGTAGGCGCCCGCGCCCCCGGCCGCGCCGACGACGAGACCGCCGGCGCCCGCGGCCCCCGCGGCACCGAGCAGCCGCCGCCGGGAGACGCCGCCCCCCGCGGCGTCCGCCGCCGGGGGCGGGGTGGTGCGCGCGCCGTTCTTCGTGGGGTGCTTGGAGGTGTCGGTCACTGGCTCAGCCGATCGTGATGTTCTTGTAGACGGTCGTCTCGTCGATGTCGGACGTGCGGACGGTCAGCGCGAGCTGCCAGGTGCCGGGCAGCGGGATCTGCACGTGCTCCGCCGCCCAGTGGCCGGGCGCGAACCGCTCGGGGGTGATCGCGAGCGGCCCGATGCCGCGCGACTTCAGGGTGAGGCTCGCCTTCACCTCGGGGACGTCGAGGGGCCGGTTGTCGGGGCCGTTGACATAGAGGTGCATCAGGTTCTGGCCGCCCGCACGCGCGGGCTCCAGGTAGAACTCCGCCACGCCCTTGCCCTGCCGGCCGCCCGTGTCGAACGGCAGCGACAGGTCGACGGGGCCGCCCTTCGGCACCGCGGCCGCCGCGGCGCCCGCCGGGGTGTGCGCGGCCGCCTGCGCGGTACGCGCCGGCTCCGTGTCGGAGAGGATCACGGCGAACACCAGCACCACGACCGCCACCGCGGCCTCGGCAAGCACCGACCTGCGCAGGCCGCCGCGCGCCGGGTCCGCGTCGCGCACCCGCTTGGTGCGCGCCGTGTCCACCGCCGCCCGCTGCCGCGCCAACTGCACGGCCCGCGCCTTTGCGCCCGCGCCGGAAGCATCGGTGTCTGTGCCGGACCCGGCACCCGCGCCGGCCCCGCCGTCCCCCGCAGGGGACTCCGCTCCTGACGCCGCGCCCCCCTCGGGCCGCGTGCCCGCAGCACCCGAGCCCGCACGGGACTTCACACCGGACCCGGCGCCCGCACCGGAAGTCCCCGCACCCGCTGCGGATCCCGCGGCGGCCGCCCCCACCGGGAGCGGCTCGGCCGCTCCCGCCTCCGCGGCAGCGGCGGACGCGGACGCGTGCGGCGCCTGCGCGAGCCGCGCCGTCCAGCGGCGGGAGAAGTACGCGATCACCACGATCACCACGACCAGGCCGACCTTGATCATCAGCAGCCGCCCGTACGAGGTCGACGCCAGTGCGGAGAACGTGCCGACCTGCCGCCACGCCTGGTAGAGGCCGCTCGCCACGAGAGCGGCCACGCTCCAGAACGCCAGCGCCGAGAACCGCCGTACCGCCGCCGCGTCCACGGACGGCGCCCGGTACAGCGCGGTGAGCAGCGCCGCGAGCCCGCCGAGCCAGCACGCCATCGCCAACAAGTGCACCATGTCGACCGGCATGGCGAGCCCGGTCTGGATGCCCGTCGAGGCATGCTCGCTCAGCGACCAGGTCGCCGCGAGCCCCGCGGCGACGACCGCGCCGCCGACGCCGAGCCCGAACGCCAGGTCGCGCCGGTCGGCGCGGTCCTCCCCGTCCCCGCCGCGCCGCGCGTACGCCCCGAACAGCACCGCGACGAACACCGCGGCGGCGCCGAGCAGCAGCAGCCGCGACACGAGCGCCGCGCCCTCCTTCGTACCGAGCACGTCGCGCAGCCCGTCCAGGTCGAAGACGTCGGCGAGCTTCCCCGAGCCGGTGTAGGGGCCGCGGAGCAGCAGCAGCGCGAGCGTCGCCGCGGTGAAGGCCGTCCAGGCGCGCACCACGAGCCGCTGGAGCGGCCGCACGGACGCCCCGCGCGGCCAGCAGACCAGGACGAACGCGGCGCCGCCGACGAGGACGGTGAAGCCCGCGTACGAGACGTACCTGGCGATCCCGTACAGCACGCCGACCGGCCCGCCGCCCGCGTTCTGGCCGGTGACGCTCGCCGCGGTCTTCGACGGCGCGCCGACGGAGAAGGTGAACGCGCCGGCCACCGGGTGGGTGTCGGCCGAGACCGCCTGCCAGGCGACGGTGTACGTGCCGTCGCCGATGCCGGGGCGCAGCGCCATCCGGTAGCTCGCGGCCGACTTGGTGCTGACGTCGGTGATCTTCCCGGTGTCCACGCGCTTGTTGCCGGGCGAGAGCACCCGTATCGCGTTCTTGCCGAGCGAGACCTGCTCGGAGAAGGTCAGGGTGACCGCCTTGGGCGCCGTGGCCACCACCGCCCCGTCCTTCGGGTCGCTGCCGGTCAGGGCCGCGTGCGCAAAGGCGCTGCCCGCGAACACGGTCAGCACGGACAGCACGGCGGCGACGACGACGCCCGCGGCCGCCAGGAGCCGGGCGATCCTGGCGCGGGGCGGCCCGTCGGGCGGCCCGGGCCGTCGGCGCGGGCGCGGTCCTGCCGGTACGGGGTACGGGGCGGTGGCAGCTGTCATGGCGTCTGGTGTCCCTCACTCACGGCGTGGCGGGCGGCTGGTAGTTGGCCGCCTTGACGGGAACGGTGACCTTGATCGTGCCGGTCTTCCTGAAGTGCAGGTCCAGTTCGACGCGCTGGCCCTGCTTCGGCGGGTGCTCGATGCCCATGAGCATGATGTGGTTGCCGCCGCGCGCGAGGTCGAGCGTGCCGCCCGGCGGGACGTCGAAGGACGCCACCTCGACCATCCGGTTGTCGACGGTCCTGTGGATGGAGACGCTGTCGGAGAGCGGGCTGGTGACGGAGGTCAGCCGGTCGTCGCCCCGGCCCGCGTTGTGCACGACGAGGAAGCCCGCGGCGAGGTCGCCCACCGGCTGCGGCATGTACGCGCCGGAGACCGCGAGCTTCGGTGCACCCCCGCCCGCGGGCTTCGCCGCGGCGTCCGAGCCGCCGCCCGAGCACGCGGTCAGGGCGAGCCCGGCCGCGAGGAGCGCCGCGGGCAGCAGGGCGGCGCGGCGGGTCACGGCCGCTTCCCTTCGATGATTTTCGGCAGGTCCTTGGCGTAGTCCTGGGCCGTCGTGTTGTCCCCGTACAGCAGGTAGCCGTCGTTGGTCTTCGGGGAGAAGGCGATCACCTCGGCGCCGTGCGTGGAGACGATGGTGCCGTCCTTCTGCTTGACCGGCGGGTCGATGCCGATGCCGAGCTTCTTGGCGCCTGCCTGGATGGTCTTGAAGTCGCCGGTGAGGCCGATGAAGGAGGGGTCGCCCGCGGCCGGCAGCCACTTGCCGAGCTCGGCCGGGGTGTCGCGCTCGGGGTCGGTGGTGACGAAGACGACCTGGAGCTTGTCCTGCTCCGCCTTGGTCAGCGCCTTCCGCGCGATGGCGAGGTTGCTCATCGTCAGCGGGCAGACGTCGGGGCAGTGGGTGTAGCCGAAGTAGAGCAGCGTCGGCTTGTTCTTCGTCTCCGCGCGGAGGTCGAAGGTCTTGCCGTGGGTGTCCTTCAGCACCAGGTCGGGCTTCTGGAACGCCGGGTCGAGCACGGTCGCCGCGCCGGGCCGCTGCCCGCCGGAGACGTCGGCCACGGCCTTCGGCTTGGTGCTGTCGTCGCCGCAGGCGGTGAGGGTGAGGGCCGCGGCCGCCGTGAGGGCGGCCGCCGCGATGAGCGTCTTCTTGCGCATGAGATCTTTCCTGTGGACGAGCGGGGTTTCGGGGCCGGGGCCGGGCAGGGGGGGGTGCGTGCCCCCTCCCCGGCCCACTGGCGCGGGATCAGGCGGCGGTGCGGCGGCGGCCGACGAACAGCCCGTACGCGACGCCCGCGGCGCCGACCACGATGCCGACGATGCCCAGTACCCGCGCGACGGTGTCGGTGTCCGAGCCTCCGGAATCGCCGGCCGCCCGCGCGTTCTTGGCGGAGGTCTCGGCCGCGGCGTGCCCGGTGCCGCCCTGCGCGGCGCCGTCCGCGGCGGACGCCGCGGTCAGCTTGAGGACGGGCGCCGGGTCCTCAGGCTCGGGGGCGCCGGGCTGCTGCGGCTCGATCCAGCGGACGACCTCCTTGTTGGAGTACGTCTGGAGGGCCTTGAAGGTGACCTGGTCGGCGTCGGAGGGCAGCGTGCTCAGCGAGACCGGGAACAGCTGGAACTGCCCCACGGGGATGCCGTCGCCCTGCGCGGTCCAGGTCACCTTGGACACCGCCTCTGTGACCTTGCTGCCGTGCAGCTCCACCGGCTTGGCCAGCTTCGACGTGGTGACGTCGATCTTCCAGCCGGGCACCGGCTCGGGCATCACGGAGGCGAGCGGGTGGTCGGAGGGGAAGGCCACTTCGAGTTTGGTGGTGGTGGCGTTGTCGCGCTCGTTGGGGACCTTGAAGTCGACGACGGCCGAGCCGCCCTTGGCCGCGTCGCCGTGCGGCTGCACGGTCACGTGCGCGGACGCGGGGCCTGCGAGCAGCAGCACGGCGGAGCCTGCGACACCGCCGGCGACGCTGAGCCTGGCGAGACGGGTGCGCGCGCGGGACCCGGCGCGCGGGGGCCGCCAGGCGGAACCGGCGGACTCAGAGGACACAGCAGGCTTGGAGGACACAGCAGACACAGAGAACACAGAGAACACAGAACACTCCCCAGGGGGTGAGGTGGTGGCGGGAGCCGCGTGCGGTCGCACGGCGGCAGCACGACGCCGCCTCTCCCGTCTCCCGGGTGCCGAGGGCGTCGTGTCAGGCGGCGAGCGCGACCGCCGCGGGCGGCCCGCGCCTGACCACCGTGTGCTGGAGTGCCACCGCGGAGGGTGCGGCGGGTATGCGGTGCGCGAGCGGCGGCCCGGGCGGCAGCACGCGCGCACCCGGAAGACCGGCGAGCAGGTGCCGTACGAGGGTGAGCGCGGCGCGCAGGGAGCGCAGCCGCGCGGCGTCGGTCAGTGTCTCGCGGACCTCGCCGAGGCCCTCGGCGCCCTGTTCGGAGAGCTCGCACAGCCGCAGCAGCGCGAGGTCGCCGCGGCGCAGCAGCCAGCCGGCGGCGAGCGCCGCGAGCAGGTGGGCGAGGAGCATCGGCAGCGAGGGCAGCAGCCCGGCGAGCCAGGACCAGCCGGCCGCCGACCCCGTCCCGCCCCCCATGCCGGGCATGCCGGCCATACCTGGCATAGGGGGCATGGCTGACGCCGTGTCGGACACGGTGCCCGCCGCCCCGCCCGACGCGGCGGTCACGCTCTCGGGGCTGATGTGCGCCCGGGTGAGGACCCGCAGCGCCTGCGCGTGGCTGAGGCCGTGGCCCGCGCCGCACACCAGGGTGGCGGCCGTGCGGACGACCGCGTCGCCGCCGGCGGGCGCGGGGGCCGCGGCCCGCTGCTGCGCGAGCCCGAACAGCGCGTGCAGGCCGAGTTGGCCGGCCGCCAGCGCGGCGACCGTGCCCGCGGTCGAGCGCGTACGGCCGGCGAGCGGAGCGGCCGCGGCGAGCAGCAGGAGGAATCCGGCCACCACCGACCAGCGGGGCACCGACGCACAGGCCGCCATCGCGTGGCCCACGGCGGACAGCACGGCGCAGACCGCGGCGAACACCGCGGCCCTCAGCAGCCGTGCGCCGACGGCGGCGCGCAGGGCGGGATTCATGGCGGGGCCATCATCGCACTGTGCTCCCCGCCGCGTACGGGCAGGTCCGGGACGTCACGCTCTGCCCCATACACGCAGGCACGCGCGCCCCGCGTCGGCCGAACGAGGGCCTTACCACGGGAGGCGGGCTTACGGAAGGCCGCATGCGGCAATACGTCTCCGTATGTCGAGCCATGGCCAGGAGGCTGGAGCATGAGCATCTGGTGGTCTCTGCATTTGCGGCGGGAAGCGGCGAGTGTCCCTCTCGCGCGGCGCCTGCTGCTCGGCGCCATGGACACGGCGGGGGTCGACCCCGACGTCTCCTTCGACCTGTCGGTCGCGCTCACAGAGGCGTGCGCCAACGCCGTGGAGCACGGCGGGGACGGCGCGGCGGACGGCGTCGAGGGCGGCGGCTACCGCGTGACCGCCTATCTGGACGGCGAGAAGTGCCGGATCGAAGTCGCCGACGCGGGGCCGGGGTTCCCCGCGAGACGCGTCGTCAGGAACCCGCTGCCGCCGTCCGTGGCGGAGAGCGGCCGGGGCCTCGGGCTGATCGAGCAGCTCGCCGACCACGTCCACTTCCGCAACGGCCCTGGCCACGGCGCCGTCGTCAGCTTCGACAAGATCCTGAAATGGCGCGAGGACGACCTGCTCCACGCGATCTGAGCCGCGCGGAGAGGCCGTCCTCGCGCCTCGTTCCCCGTGCCTAGTTGTTCCTCGTGCCTCGTGCCTCGTGCCTCGTGCCTCGTCATGTGTCCGTGGCGCCTGCGGTGCGCACGGGCGCGTACGGGATCAGGCGCCGCGCAGACCCGCCATCCAGCTCTCCACCTCGGCCGAGGTGCGCGGCAGCGCCGCCGAGAGGTTCCGGTTGCCGTCCTCGGTGACGACGAAGTCGTCCTCGATGCGCACGCCGATGCCCCGGTACTCCTCGGGCACGGTCAGGTCGTCGGCCTGGAAGTAGAGACCGGGCTCCACCGTCAGGCACATGCCGGGCTCCAGCGTGCCGTCCGCGTACACCTCGCGGCGCGCGGCGGCGCAGTCGTGCACGTCGAGGCCGAGCATGTGGCCCGTGCCGTGCAGCGTCCAGCGGCGCTGGAGGCCGAGTTCGAGCACCCGCTCCACCGGCCCTTCGAGCAGGCCCCACTCGACGAGGCGCTCGGCGAGCACCCGCTGCGCCGCGTCGTGGAAGTCGCGGTACTTCGCGCCGGGGCGCACCGCAGCGATGCCCGCCTCCTGCGCGTCGTACACCGCGTCGTAGATCCGGCGCTGGAGGTCGGTGAAGCGGCCGTCGACGGGCAGCGTGCGCGTGACATCCGCCGTGTAGAGGGTGTCGGTCTCGACGCCCATGTCGAGCAGGACCAGCTCGCCGGGGCGCACCCTGCCGTCGTTGCGCACCCAGTGCAGCGTGGTCGCGTGCGGGCCCGCCGCGCAGATCGAGCCGTAGCCCACGTCGTTGCCCTCGATGCGGGCGCGCAGGAAGAACGTGCCCTCGATGTAGCGCTCGCCCCGCTCGTGCGCCTCCGCCCGGTCGAGGACCTTCACCACGTCCTCGAAGCCGCGCGCCGTCGCGTCCACGGCCTTCTGCAGCTCGCCGATCTCGAACGCGTCCTTCACGGCGCGCGCCTCGGAGAGGTGGACCCGCAGCTCCTCGTCGCGCTCCGCGGTCACCTTGTCGGCCAGCGCGGCCTCGATGCCCGCGTCGTGGCCGCGCACGACCCGTACGGGCCCCGTGGCGTCGGCGAGCGCGGCGGGCAGCTTCCGCACGTCCTCGGCCGGCAGTCCGAGCAGCTGCTCGGACTCGGCGAGCGAGTGGCGGCGGCCGACCCACAGCTCGCCCTGGCCGTCGAGCCAGAACTCGCCGTTCTCCCGGTCGGAACGCGGCAGCAGGTACACCGTCGCGGTGTGGCCCGCGGCGCCCTCGGGCTCCAGCACGAGCACGCCGTCCTGCGTGCGGTCCCCGGTGAGGTACGTGTACTCGGTGGCCGCGCGGAACGGGTACTCCGTGTCGTTCGACCGGGTCCTCAGATTGCCTGCGGGCACCACGAGGCGCTCACCGGGGAACCGCTCGGAAAGGGCGGCGCGCCGCGCCGCCGTGTGCCCGGCCTCCGGCACGGGCGCGAGGCCCCGCAGCTCGGTGTCGGCCCAGCCGGCCCTCATGTTCTCCGCGAGTTCGTCGGACACGGCGGCATACAGTCCGTTCTTCCGCTGTTTGATGGGCTTCTCGGTGCTCTCGGCACCTTCGGCGCTCTCGGCGCTCTCCGGGGTCTCCCGGATGTCCAGGGTCTCCGGGGATCCCGGGGTTTCCGCTTCCGCCTCGGCGCCGGGGTTCTCCCGGCCGCTCCCGTCGGCCACGTCTTCTCCTCGCTACGACCACCGGCTCCCGGTACGGCACCGGCCGCGTCCATCGTAAGGAGCCGCGCGCGCGGGCGGCACCGGCCGGACCCCGGCTGTGAGAAATCCGTCGAAACCGCGCGGCCGCCTTCGCACGCCCCTCAGTCCACGCGACGGCGCTCAGCCCTCGAAGCGGACCGCGAGCAGCACCACGTCGTCCGTACCACCGTCACCGCCGTGGCCCCCGCTCCTGGCGGCCCCCGAGTCGGCCAGCACGGTGCGCACCACATGGTCGGCGACGGCCTGCGGGTCGTCCCGCACGGCCGCCGGCACGCTCGCCGCCGCCGCGTGCAGCCGCGCGTACGCCCGGTCCACCGGGTCGCCGGTGCGCCGCAGCAGCCCGTCGGTGTACAGCAGCACCGTTTCTCCGGGCTCGGGAACCACCTCCACGCTGGGCGCCTCCCAGCACGCCAGCATGCCGAGCGGCGCCGAGAGGGTCGTCTCCACGTACTCGCACCGCCGGTCGCCGACGATCAGCGGCGGCGCGTGCCCCGCGCCCGCGAGCAGGACGCGGCCCGCCGCAGGCTCCGCGTACGCGAACAGCGCGGTGGCCGTGCGGCCCGGCTCGGTGAGGGTGAGCAGCAGTTCGAGGTCGGACAGGACCGCGACCGGGTCCTCGCCCTCCATCACCGCGTACGCGCGCAGCGACGCCCGCAGCCTGCCCATCGCGGCCACAGCGGCGGGGCCCGCGCCGTCGACCGCGCCGACCGCGAGGCCGAGGCAGTCGTCGGGCAGCGGCAGCGCGTCGTACCAGTGGCCGCCGCCGCGCGGCCCGCTGTGGTGGCACAGGCCGAGCCGCACGCCGGGCACGTGCGGCAGCCGCGCGGGCAGCAGCCCCTCGGCGAGGGCGGCCACCCGGGAGCGTGCCCGTTCCAGTTCGACGAGGCGCGCCAGGTGCTCGCCCGCACAGCGGGAGTAGAGGCCGACGAGGTGGCGGCTGCGCTCATCGGGCTCCGCCGGCTCGTCGTACAGCCAGACGGCGGCGCCGAGCCGGCGCGGGCGGCGGCCCGCCGGTTCGCCCGCGGTGTTGGCGTCCGGGTCGCTGAGCAGCGGCACCGCGTACGTGGCGCCGTAGCCGATGCGCAGGGCGACGTCCCGGTGGCGCGGGTCGGTCGCCGGGTCCGCGAGCAGGTCGGGGGCGGCGACGGCCGCGGGCCGCGCTGCCGTGCCGCCGCCCGCGCCGTCGAGCGGGCCCGCGCCGTCGAGCAGCGCGCCGAACGCGGTGGCGGCGTGCGGCACGGTCTCCAGGTGGCCGATGTCGGACCGCGAGAGGCCGAGGCCGACCGTGGTGCGGGGGCCCTCGTCGTCGGCGGGGTCGAGGACGACGAGGCCGCGCCGCGCGCCGACGAGTGCGGCACCTGCGCGCAGCAGTTCGGCCAGCGCGGACTCCAGGCGGTCGGTGCGCGCCAGGCGCTCGGTCAGCTCGTGGAGCGTGGTGAGGTCGGAGACCCAGCCGGCGAGCCGGTCCTGGATGAGGACGACGGGCGGCGCCTGCAGGTCGTCGAGCGGAGGGGGTGTTTGGGCAGGCGAGGGAACCAAGGGACTGATTCCGGCCACTTTCCGCACCTGTGGAGCACTCACGGCAACCGACCTTCCGGGCGGTGCGTTTCGCTGAATAGCATCGCAAAACCCCCATATCATTCTGCGCGGTCGGCAATGTACCCACATGTACACGCACAACTCGGGCAATGTCCAGCGTGAAGCCGGTGCCCCGGCCGATCTCCTGCTCCGTAGCGAAGTTGACCGAAAAAAGTACCCCCTCTGTGGTTTTTGCGATCGACTGAGCGCGCTCAAGAAGGTTTTTTCCGGGGTCCACGGGAAGTCCACGGCCCCGCGGAAGCGTTCTCCCGAGCGTCATTCCGTACGCGATGGGTACGTAAAAGGTGACGGACAGGGGCAGTTGGGGCCCCGCGGAACCCGGCGGCAGCGGCCCGGCGTCACACAGGCCGGGGCCCGACCGCCGCCCGTCTCCCCGTCTCCCCGGAGTGGCGAGCACCACGCACAGCACAGCGGGACAGCAGCAGGGCGCCCGCGCGCCACCGCCCGCAGGACGCCCGGAGCCGTACGGCGCACCGGCGCGTACCGGATGCGGGACCGGGCAACCCCGGCAGCGCGACGCTGAACGACTGAATGGCTGAATGTACGCACGGCTGTATGCGCGACGGTATGCACGACGAAGTGATGCACCGCAGATGGTGTCAGTCAGTGTTCATGTGGACTCGGCGTTCAACGGAAAGGAACGAGCGCTCATGCGCGAGATCCTCGGAAGGCGACGCAGGCTCCGGCTCCGGCGCAAGGGGATGCCTGCCCCACTCGATGCGGCGCTCACCTTCTCCGCGTGGAGATGGCCCGTGGTCCCCGGTGCCGCGCTGAAGGCGACCGGCGGCCGCGGCACCCGCGGCACGGGCTGCTCGTGCCCCGACCCGGAGTGCGCGGTGCCGGGCGCGCACCCCTTCGACCCCGGCCTGCTCGCGGCCACGTGCGACGAGCGGATGGTCCGCTGGTGGTGGACGAACCGGCCGACCGCCCCCGTCGTCCTCGCGACCGGCGGCTCCGCGCCCTGCGCGATCAGCCTGCCGGCCGTCGCAGGCGCGCAGGCACTCGCCGCGCTCGACCGCGCGGACGTACGGCTCGGCCCGGTGGTGGCGACGCCGACCCGCTGGTCGATCCTGGTCGCCCCGTACGGCCTCGAACGCCTCGGCGACCTCCTGTACGCGAAGCCGTGGGTGCCGAGCTCCCTCCGCTTCCACAGCGGCGGCGGTTACCTGGTGCTACCGCCGTCCGAGGCCGCGGGCGGTCAGGTGCGGTGGGAACGCGGCCCGCTGCCGGGTTCCGCGGCGCCCTGGCTGCCCGATGTCGAGGCCGTCGTGGACGCGTTGGTGCGGGCCAGTACGAGCGCGCCCGACGAGGGCAGCAGACTCGCGTACTGAGATGTTCTGAGATGTACTGAACAAAATTCAATTCCCCGCCTATGGCCCGACGGGCAGGGTGTGCGCGGAAATTCACCGAAAGCCGCGCCGTGCGCGTCCGCGGTGCGCCGGGTCAGGCCCGGCGCCGCGGCGCCCGGAGCCCCTGGCGATCGCGCAGGTCAGCGCCGTACAGGGGGAGTTGGGGCCGCCGTGTCCCCTTGTCCCTGGTCGGCCCTGCCGCCCCTCACCACCCCGGAAACCGCAGGTAAACGGCGGTCGAAGCGGGCGGAGGCCGGGAAATCGGAGCAATGCCACGACCTCGGCAGGGGCGTCCTGAGAACGCAAAGGCCCGGTCGCTGGCGACGGGGGATGCACCAGCGACCGGGCTTCTAGAACGGTAACAAGAGATCGGCCGTTAGCAAATTCGATCAGAGATTTCGGGCCGCTCATTACCCGGAAGTACGGGCCTCACGGCAAAACCGTGTGACGGGTATCACTTCGGATCCGCCGCTCGGGCCCGTCGTCGTCGCTCTCCGTCAGCTCAGCGTCACCTGGCGGTTCGTCAGGCCGCCGCGCGCCCTGCGCTGTTCCGCCGTCAGCGGGGCCGTCTCGGCGAGCGCCGAGGCGAGCCGCTCGGCGAACGCGGCCGCCGGCTTCTCGCACTCCTCGGCGCCCATCGCGCTCGGCAGGTCCCACACCGGCACGGTGAGGCCGTGGGCGCGGAAGGAGCCCACTAGCCTGGTGCCCTCGCCGAGCGAGGACTCGCCCGCCGCGTGCAGCCTCGCCAGCGCGTCGAGCAGCGCCTCCTCGGCGTGCGGCATCACCCACCGCAGGTGGTTCTTCTCCGGTGTCTCGCACCAGTACGCCGCGTCGGCGCCGGACAGCAGCACGGTCGGGATCGCCGCGGCGTTCGCCCGCTCCAGCGACGCGGCGACCTCGGGCGACGCGTTCTCCGCGTCCGGCACCCAGAACTCGAAGCCCGGGTGCACGACCGGCGCGAAGTCCGCGGAGAGGTCGAGCAGGTCCTGGAGCCTCGGCCCCTCGCCCTCGACCCGGCGCGCGGGCACCGGGTTGCCCGGCTCCGCCGTCAGGGCGCGCACCAGGGTGTCGGCGAGGTCGCGGCTGAGGTCCCCGGAGGCCGTGTCGTTCTGCAGCGCGAGCAGCACGGAGTCGTCGTCGCGGCGCAGCGCGGGCCAGGCCATCGGCAGCACCGTCGCCAGCGTCACCGACGGCACGCCCTCGGGCAGCCCGTCCTTGAGCGTCAGCGCGGCCGTCGCCGCGGGCACCAGCTCCCGCATCGCCACCCAGTGCGGCTCCCCGGCGAGCCCCTCGAACGGGCGATGCACGAGCTCCGTCACCGCGTGCGCCGCGGCGCGTCCGTGGCACGCCTTGTAGCGGCGGCCCGAACCGCACGGGCAGGGCTCCCGGGCCCCGACCACCGGGATCGGTCCATCCGTGAGCTGCGCCTTCTTCTGCTTCTTGGCCATCGTGGGGTGTCTCCCGGTCGCTGCGGCGATGCGTCGTGCGCGCATGCAGACGGCGAGCCTAGCCCCTGCGCCCCGCCCGAACCGCGCCCCCGCGGAAGCGCACACCCGCGCCTCGCGGCGCCCGGCCCTGTGCGCGTGCTGCCCGTGCGTGGCCCTCGGCGCGTGGGCGCGCCGCCCGCGCGGGCGGCGGGCGGGGCCCGGTGCGCGTGCGCGAACGCGGCGCGTGGGCGCGGCACGCGGCCAGGCGGTGGGGGGCCCGGGAGGGCGCGGGCGCCGCGGTCGGCTCACGGCCATTTGCCGCGGCGTCAGGGCCCACGGGGCCGGGCTACAGGGCCCCCCGGCCCGTAGGCCACGGGCCGGGGCCTACGGGGCCAGAGGCCACGCCGCCGGGGGCCGGACGCGGCCGGCGGAGCCATGGGCAGGGCGCCGCGCGCCCAAGGGGGACACGGGCCGAGCGGCCAGGGGGCACGGGGGGCGTGGCCACACGGCCAGAGGGCGAGAGGGCGCGGGCCGGACCACAGGGCTGGGCCTTCGCCACGCTGCCGGGGAGCCGGGGAGCCGGGGAGCCGGGGAGCCGGGGGCCGGCGGGTTACGGGCCGAGTGGCCTCGCGGGCCAAGCGGGCCCGGGGAGCCGGGCCAGTGGGCCCAGGGGGCGGGGACAGCGGCCGAGGGGCACGGGCCGTGTCACAGAGCCGGGGCCTTCAGGCCGAGCGGCCACACTGCCGGGGGAGCCGGAGGAACCAGTGGGTCACGGGCCAGTGCGCCGCGCGGCCGAGGGGCCACGGGCCGGCCGCCGCGTGGCCGGTGGGTCAGTGGGCCGGGTCAGGGGCAGAGAGGTGGGCCCAGACGGTGACCTCGCCTGAGGCGCTGTCGCGGATGCCCCAGTCCTTCGCGAGCGCCGAGATGATGGTGAGTCCGCGGCCGCCGCGCGCCGTCAGGGACGGCCGCGCGGGCGCGGGCCTCGTGGGGCCCCCGCCGTCGGTCACCTCGACCGTCAGGCCGCCCGCTGGGTCGACGCTCCACGCCGCTCTTATGCCGCCGTCCGGATCCGCGTCGCCGCGGCCCGCGCGCCGCAGCGGCCTCGCGTACCTGCAGGCGTTGCTCAACAGCTCGGAGAGGACCAGCTCGGCGTCCTCGACGACCGTGTCCGAAACGCCGCTGCGGCTGAGCTGCGCGCGCATCCTGTGCCGTGCCTCGCCGACGCCGGCCGGACCGTGGGCCACGGCCACGCTCGACGACGCAGGCGCTTCCTGTGCCACCAAAATCGCCACCCCCGAGACCTCCTTCGCCCAAGCCACGGTGTGGATGCCCCAATGGCCTGGACCGGAAACCGGCCACCAACCAGCCTTTGACGCACTCGTGACATTCGGACACGCAGCGAGCGCGCCGGTGCACTCCCCGCCGAACGGTTCAGGTGCGACCTGTGGCGGTTCCTCCGGATATGCCACGTTTTCATCAAGTACGACCGAGTTGGGAGAGGACTTGTTTCGGCCTGTTCGTGATGATCGCGTCGACCCCGAGCCGTACGCACAGCTCGACGTCCTCCGGCTCGTCCACCGTCCACACGTGCACCCGGTGCCCCGCGCGGCGCAGCCGGGCGACGTACCCCGGGTGGCTGCGGACGATCCGCACCCCGGGCCCCGCGATCCGCGCGCCCGCAGGCAGCCGCCCGTCCCGCAGCCGCGGCGAGACGTACTGCATCAGATAGACCGTCGGCAGCTGCGGCGCCGCCCGCGCGACGCGGTGCAGCGAGCGCGCGGAGAAGCTCATGACGCGCACCGTCGGCTCCCCCGGCCCCGCGGGCTCCGCGAGGCCGAACCTGCGCAGCGTCTCGACCAGCCGCTCCTCCACCTGCCCCGCCCAACGGGTCGGGTGCTTGGTCTCCACGGCGAGCTGCACCGGCCTGCCCGCGTCCCGCACCAGTTCGAGCAGCCGCTCCAGCGTCAGCACCGAGGTGTACCCGGGATCGCGCCACTCCGGCCCCTCCTCGCTCTCCGCGTACGCCGGGCTGTTCTTCCACCCGCCGAAGTCGAGCGCGGCGAGATCCGCGAGTTCGAGCGCCGACACCGCGCCGCGGCCGTTGGAGGTACGGTTCACCCGGCGGTCGTGCACGCATACGAGATGACCGTCGGCCGTGAGCCGCACGTCGCACTCCAGGGCGTCGGCGCCGTCCTCCAGGGCCTTCACGTACGCGGCGAGCGTGTGCTCGGGCGCGTCCTCGGAGGCCCCGCGGTGGGCGACGACCTGAATGCTGTGCTGACGTGCGTGGGTCACGGCGTCATGGTCCCATCCCCGCGGGGCGGCCGGGTGAACGGCGGGCCTCTCCGGCCGGTCGGCGGGGGAGCGGCGCGCATCCCGGCGGGCCGCCTCGGGATGCGCCCGGATTGTCCGAAGTAAAAGATGGCCAAATGATGCACAGGTCCCGCTTACCGTGGCCCGACGTGCCGTGGGTAAGGGTTAACCACGACACTTGCACAGCGGGACGCTTGCCGACGACAGCCGTGGAACCGTGGAACCGAGGAGTAGAAGAGCTGTGAGCACCGAGAACGAGGGCACTGCGGGCGAGGGCACGGAGCGCCCCGCCACCCAGTCCGTACCTCCCGGGCCGGACGCCGCTCCTGAGGGGACCTCCGCTCCCGAGGGCGCGCCCCCGCATGCCGCGCCGCCCGAGCGCCCGGCCGCGGCCCCCGGCGAGCCGTCCACGTTCCCGGTCGGCACCCCGGCCGCAGCGCCCGCCCCCTCAGGACACGCGGACCCCCGCGACCGCACCCCGTACGGCGCGCCCCCGCCGCCCGAGCAGCCGCCGCACCACCACGCGGCGACCCACGGCGCGCACGCCGCCCATCCGGCCCACGCCGCAGGCGCCACCCCGCCCCCGCCGAGCGGCCCCCCTGCGGGCGGCTGGCCGCCGCCCCAGTACCCGGCGTACGGCGCGCCCTCCGAGGGCTACGGCGGCCAGGGCTACGGCGGCGCAGGCGAGGGCCCCGGCGGACCCGTCTGGGGCGCGCCGGGCGCGCAGCACCCGGAGCGCGGCGGCCGGATAAAGGGCGGCCTGATCGCCGCCGTCATCGTCGCCGCGCTCGTCGCGGGCGGCATCGGCGGCGGCATCGGCTACTGGGCCGCGTCGAGCGGCGACGACGGCGGCATCGGCTCCACCACGGTCTCCGCCGCCGACCTGCCCAAGGGCAAGGCGGCAGGCGGCTCGGTCTCCGCGGTCGCCGCCACCTCGCTGCCCAGCGTCGTCACCATCGACGCCACCAGCGGCAACGGCAGCGGCGACACCGGCACCGGCTTCGTCTTCGACAAGCAGGGCCACATCCTGACCAACAACCACGTGGTCGCGGAGGCCGCGAGCGGCGGCAAGCTGTCGGCGACGTTCTCCAACGGCAAGAAGTACGCGGCCCAGGTCGTCGGCCGCGCCGAGGGCTACGACGTCGCCGTCATCAAGCTGACGAACGCCCCCTCGGGCCTCAAGCCCCTGCCGCTCGGCAACTCCGACAAGGTCCAGGTCGGCGACTCGACCATCGCGATCGGCGCCCCCTTCGGCCTGTCCAACACGGTGACGACCGGCATCATCAGCGCCGAGCACCGCCCGGTGGTCTCGGGCGACGAGAGCGGCAACAGCACCTCGTACATGAGCGCGCTGCAGACCGACGCGTCCATCAACCCGGGCAACTCCGGCGGCCCGCTGCTCGATGCGCGCGGCGCCGTCGTCGGCATCAACTCGGCGATCCAGCCGGGCGGCAGCGGCGGTGGCGGCGG
Source organism: Streptomyces sp. NPDC047002 (assembly GCF_040704505.1). NCBI lineage: Bacteria > Bacillati > Actinomycetota > Actinomycetes > Kitasatosporales > Streptomycetaceae > Streptomyces > Streptomyces sp. NPDC047002. The sequence continues at coordinate 11,515 of NZ_JBEYWC010000021.1, read as the reverse complement.
CCTCGGCGGCGGCAGCAGCCAGCCGGGCTCCGTCGGCCTCGGCTTCGCCATCCCGATCAACCAGGCGGCCACCGTCGCCCAGCAGCTGATCAAGACGGGCCAGCCGGTCTACCCGATCATCGGCGCCACGGTCACCATGGACGACAGCCAGCAGCAGGGCGACCAGGGCGGCAACGGCGCGGTGATCGCCTCCCAGGGCGTGAACGGCAGCCAGGCCGTCACCCCGAACGGCCCCGCCGCCAAGGCGGGCCTGCGCTCGGGCGACGTCATCACGAAGTTCGGTGACACCCCGATCGACAGCGGTCCCACCCTGATCAGCGAGATCTGGACCCACAAGCCCAACGACAAGGTCAGCCTGACCTACCAGCGCGACGGCCAGAGCCACACGGCCGAGGTCACCCTCGGCGCCCGCAAGGGCGACAGCAGCAACTGACCCCCGCCGCACGCTCCCCGTCTGCCCCCGGCGCCGAACAGGCACCGGGGGCAGACGCGTCGAGGGGCGGGTGGCCCGGCAGGCGTCACCCGAAGGTGAAGGAGTACGCGCTGAGCCCGGGCGAGAGCTTCACGTCGAGGATGCCGCTCGTCGGGTTGTCCCCGTGGACGAGGGTGTAGATGTCCGGCGCGCCGGAGACCTTGTACGTGGTGGTCCTGCCGCCGACCGTAGCGGTGAGCGTGCCCGTGCCGCCGACGTCCAGGTACACGTCGTCGGCCGAGTACGCGAGCCGCAGGTCCGCGTCCTTGCGCGCGGTCAGCGACTCCTTGCCGACGGACCAGGTGCCGCCGAGCGCGAACGCGTCCGCGGGCAGCGTGCCCGGGACGGTGAACTCGTGGACACCGTCGGGGAGTCGACCGCCCGCGAACGACCCGGCGCGCTCCGAGCCGAGATACGTCTCGGGCGTCTGGCCCTCGTCGGTCGGCGTGGTGTCGGCGACATGCGTAGGCGGCGGCAGGTGCACGCCCGGACGCGCGGCCGTCAGCAGCTGCCGGATCAGCGACTCGCTGGTGTCGTACTCGCCCTCGCCGACGGCCACATGGCGCACCTGCCCCTCCGCGTCGATCAGGTACTCGGCGGGCCAGGAGTCGTTGCCGAAGGCGTTCCAGGTCGTGAAGTCGTTGTCCAGCGCGATCGGATAGGTCATGTGGAGCCGCTCGGCGCCGGCCTTCACGTTCGCCGGCACGTGCTCGAAGGCGTACTCGGGCGCGTGCACGCCGACGACGACGAGGCCGTCCTTCGCGTACGCGCGGTTCCAGGCGTTGAGGTGCGGGATGGCGCGCTGGCAGTTGATGCAGGAGTACGCCCAGAAGTCGACGAGCACGACCTTGCCCTTGAGCGCGCTCGCCGGGAGCGGCCTGTCGCCCGGGGTGTCGAACCACTGCTGGATGCCCGAAATGGCGGGCGCCTTCCCGCAGTCGGCGAGCTGCGGGCTCGGCAGCTGCGCGCAGTGCTGGAGCCCCGCGGCCTGCTCGGAGCCGAGCGCGCCCACGGCGCCGCTCTTGTCGAGCGCCTGGTTCAGCGTCGAGGTGTAGTCGGGGACGGCGCGCTGGAGCACGTCCGTCACATTGAATGTCAGCGCGACCGCCAGCCCGATCACCACGAGGCCCGCCACGAACCGCACCCCGCGCTGCCGTTCCCTGAAGGCCCGCACGCGTTCGGCGACACCGCGCCCGGCGAGCGCGAAGAACAGCAGCGGCGCGGCCGTGCCCACGGCGAACGCCAGCGTCAGCGCGACCGTGCCCACACCGATCCGGTGCGTGGCGCCCGCGACGGTGATCGCGGCGAGCACCGGCCCCGCGCACGGCACGTACACCGCGCCGAGCGCGAGCCCGAGCACGAAGTCCCCGCGCTCCCCGCCGACCCGCCGCCGCCCGATCCGCGCGAACGGCCGCTCCAGCAGGTCCTGCACGGCAGGGAACATCATGGCGACGCCCAGCACGAGCAGCACCACGAGCCCCGCCCAGCGGATGATGTCCTGCGGCACGGGCAGGGCGCTGACGACCAGCGTCCCGAGCAGCGTGAACACGCTGAAGCTCAGCGCGAGCCCCACGACGACGAGATACGGCCGCCGCCGCACGCCGCCCGTCATGAAGACGACAGGCAGCACAGGCAGGACGCACGGGGATATCCCCGTGATGAACCCGCCGACAAGTCCGATCAGCACCAAGGTGAGCACGCCCTCACGCTAGCCCGCCCACCTGCGCCCGAAGCCCCACAACCCCCCGCAGAACCCCCCCTTCACGGAACCGTAAGAACTACCGCCACCCACCCCCACCCCCACCCAGCCGGTAGGCTGTCGCCTGCCCCACCCGCCCACGGCGGAGGGCCCAGGTGGGTTGCCCGAGCGGCCTAAGGGAACGGTCTTGAAAACCGTCGTGGCAGCAATGTCACCGTGGGTTCAAATCCCACACCCACCGCAGCTCAACGGCCCCTGACCAGGCACGTCGGTCAGGGGCCGTCGCGCTTGCGATGCCCCGCCGGCCCCCGCCCCTTCCCCGTGTTTCCCGCTCGATGGGGCACGGATGGGGCACGAAATATCCTGATCTGTAGCTGCAGAGAGGCCGGTCAGTACGGCTCGTATCGGCTGCAGCCGAGGGGCAGATGAACACGATGGGCGCGGAAAGCCTCTATGCTCGGCATCTCAATGGGGAAAACGGTTCGGCTGGATTTTGGGCTGCTGCCGGCTATCTGTCTACCTGGACTTCATTTTGAGATCGAAACCGGTTCTATCGCAGGAGTTTCTATGACGCGACAGTCTGGTCGGCCGCAGGAGCATCTGTCTCTTGTGGAGGCGCGGCAGATTGCCATCCATGGCGCGGGCATCTGCTGCGGGAATCGCTCCGTCACGCAGTCACTGGAACACCTGGGCGTGGTCCAACTCGATGCGATCAACGTGGTAGGCCGAGCTCACCAACTCACCCTGGGTGCCCGTGCTCCGGGAATTACTCACAAGGAGATCGATGTCCAGCTGTGGGGGCAGGGTGCCCCCGTCGCGTTTGAATACATGGCTCACGCCGCGTCTCTTCTGCCGATCGCGGATTGGCCTCTATGGTCCTTCCGGCGTCGATCCACCCGATCAGCGAACCTGGATTGGCGGCCAGATAATTCTTTGCAAAAGCGGCTGCTGAAGACCGTCGAGGAGAACGGACCGCTCAGCATGCGCGAATTGCGAGGAAATGAACGTGCGGGGCAAGGGTGGGACTGGGGTCCCACGAAGACAGCCATTGAGTATCTCCTGTGGGTCGGGGATCTCATCTGCGTGCGAAGAGAGGGGTGGCAACGTCGTTTCGATATGGCTGAGAGAGTCGTTCCACCGCACCACTTCACGGACGATATCGAAGACCAGGCCGCGATCGCTCACTTGCTGACAAAAGCAGGAGCCGTATTGGGGGTGGCGACTGCAGACGACCTCGCTGACTACCTGCGTATCAGCAAAGAACGCGTCCTGGCCGCCTTGCCGGACACCCCTCTGGAGGCCGTGCTCGTCGAAGGGTGGAACGAGACGGCATGGCTCACGCCTGACTCGCCAAAAGAAACTTGCCCACCCGTTGACGCGCAATTTATTGGTCCATTCGACAATCTCATCTGGTATCGACCGCGCCTGCGGCGTCTCTTTTCCGTTGAGCATTCTCTGGAAGCGTACAAGCCAGCGGCCAAGCGCAAATATGGATATTACGCCATGCTGCTTTTGGTCGGAAGTGACTTTGTCGCCCGCGCTGACATGAAGATTGAGGCGAAGGCTCTGCGCCTCCTTTCAATGCATCGGGAAGGTGAGAGGGAAGTGGCCCAGGGGGACCTGGAGCGGGCGCTTGAGCGCTTGACTCGGCTGGCCGGCCTGCCGAGCGCCAGCGTAATTGATCTAAGAGTTTCCCAGTAAGAACGGCTGATATAAGGGCTGCTTTTGTCGATGGGTGATGAGGTGGCAGACCAGTTTGAGGAGCGCTTCGTGGATGTCGGGTCAGCGTTCGTACCGGACGCAAATTACTTCTCCGACTGCGCCGCCGGGTAGTTCCATCGCACGTGCGCGAGGGCCCGCGGCCTCGCCTGCACCACGGCCATCCGGGCGTCTCGTTCTGCCGGGTCCGTGTGGGCGGCCTGGCCGGGCCACTCGCGGTAGGGCAGGCCCACGTCCGCGGTGAACCAGCCGGAGTTCACCGCGTTCAGGGCGAGCAGCCGGCTGTCGCGGAGGTCGCCCCCTCCCTCCCCGGGGGGTGGGCGGGTTGCTCGGGATCCTCGACGCGGCGGGGCGGGTGCGGTGGGCTGATTCTGGTGATTCGGGGAAGACGCCTGCATCGCTGTGGGATCAGGGGTGTGCCTGAGGCTTATTTCCCTCGCCTGGCCAAGGTTCCCGTGGTGCTCGTTGAGGCTCGGGAGTCCTGCTCGGTATCAACTCACGCAGCAAGGCTTGCGTTTCCTGGTCCACGGAGAAGAGTGCGGTGCCGACCAGGCCTCGGGTCAGCAGCACCTTGTACCTGTTCAGTGTGAGACGGAGGAACTCTTCGGGCCCCGCGCTGTCCATGCTGCCGTCCTTGCACTCTGCCCGTACGGCCTGCCACCGTCCGTTGCGCCAGACGAGATCTCCTCCGAGGATCAAGCCGTTCCATGCGTACTCGAATCCTTGAGCAGTGTAAATGCACCCGATCTGGCCGAAGCCGGCCGATTCGGTGGCCCAGAGAGACGACGCCGGGGCTCCGTTGACCGGGCGGTCGCCCCTGACGTTCCATGGCCGGCGCCAGTTTCCGATGACCACGTCGTCGACGAGAGTGCCGTCGCTGCGCGGATAGCTCCATTTCCAGCAGAACCCTGCCGTCATCCGCGCCGTGTGATGGGCTTCTTGCTGCGCGAGAAGGTGGTCCTCCATCTGCTGCGGCGAATCCGCTGTCAGCAGCTCGAAGTTCGGTTCCGGTTTCCAGACCACCGGACCGCCGGGTTCGATCCCCAACAGGCGCCGTACCCAGTGCTCGTAGGCGCGGCTTCCGCCGCAACGGAACTGCTCGTCCAACCTGACATGGCGGACGAGACACCCTCGTTGCTGCGCGGCTGCTGTGATCGACGCGACACTGCCCATCTCGCCGGGACGCACGACTTGGTGCTCGTCCAACAGGAAGACGGGAACTCTGGCCGCGTCGATGAGCTCCTCGGCCTGGGTCCTTCTCTGCCGGTAGGTCGCCGAAGAGCCCTGTCCTCGTGCGTGGTCCCGGATGCGATGAGCCTCGTCGCAGATGAGCACGTCGAGCTCGTTGCGGTCGACGGCTCCGAAGTTGAGGAAGTACCGGAAGAGTTCATCGACGTCCTGGCGCTTCTTGCCGACTACATGGTGAAGCGTCATGGTGAAGGATCTCGAGCCGGTGGCATGGACGACCTTCCGCCCGGTTCTGGCGAGGTGGCCCATCAAGTGCAGCGCGATCAGGCTCTTCCCGGAACCGGGTCCGCCTGACACGACGATCACCTCTTTCTGATCCTGAGTCCTTGAAAGCGCTGCGGCGCGCTTCACCAGGGACACGGCTGTCTGCTGTTCGTCCATGAGCACGAACTCGTCGCCGTAGAGGATCTCGTCGGCCGCCGCTGCCATGAGTTCGCGCGCCGGGGCGTGAGGGCTTTCCAGAAGGGCGTCGGCCTCGAGGGATCCTTCGAGCGGGGAAAGCAGAGTCTGCAGGTGTTGTATCAGCGCCCCGCGAGTTGTGGCGGAGTAGAGGTGGGCCGAGGCGTCGGACAGTGCGAACAGATCCAGGATGTCCCGGTTATCGGCATTGTGCAGGTAGGCAAGTCCCGTAATGCTGTCTCGCCTGCCGTCCAGGACGGCAGTGAAATTCGCCAGGTAGTCGCAGTACCTGCGCACTTGGGCCACGGGGTGCGGCCTGGCCCGGTTCCCCGTTCTGGGGACCAGGCACTGGTCCTCCGCGCCGGGCACCAGCCTCGCCGCACTCCACTGCTTGAGCTCGACGACGACGTAGGACGGTCTGCCCGTCTCGGGATGCGAACCAGCAAGTACTACATCCGCACGCAGACTGCTGAGGGGCAGTTGGTGCTCGATGAGGACTTGGACTTCATCGAGGCCGGCGTCGCAGAGTACCTCGGCGAGGGCGGGCAGACTGTTCTGCCAGGATCTGCGTTCCTGTTCCGAGGGGTCCTGCAGTAGAGCCGACCGGAAGTTGCGAGTGAGGCGCTCCACCAGCGCGGTGCCGCTGGTACGTTCCTGCAGGGCACGTGCGGACATACGAAGAAGGGCCACGGCCGTCTCCAAACGAGCTGACTGGATGTGGGGGGGGCGAGGGTTCTCGCGCCGGCTCGGGAAACGGCAGTTCACCGTGTGCGGGGCAGGCTGTAGTCGAGGTTCCGGGGCCTCAGGTCACCGTCTGCCGGAGACCAGTCCAGCAGGTGCAGCACCCGGCCTCCATGCGTGGCGTACGACTTGTTGCGGACGTCCACCTTGATATCGCTCACCACGTACAGGTCCACTGTGTGCCGTGGATCCCTGGCGTGCTGGACCTCGTTGATCGTGAGGTCCACGCTTGCGGCCGCCCCCGTCGTCCCCTTCACCTCGACGTGCCTTTCCTCGCTCTTGCGAGTGCAGTGGAGGTCGTAGGGCCGCCCCATGCGTGTGACCGTCCAGCCCTGGCCCTTGTAGTGGGCCACGGCGAGGTCTTCGGCGTGCAGTTCGACGGCCTTGCGTATCTTCGGGTCGGAGACGAAGCCGGTACCCCGGGGCCGGTGTTCCTTTGCCGTGGGCGCGACCACCTGGTCGGGCGTGAAGCCAGGAGTGAGCTTCAGCGGAACTGCCTGCTGCTTTTCCCAGTCCACCGGTATGCCCGCGGCGTCCAGCAGCGGCTGCGGATCGAGGTCCAAGAGCTTGCCGATGCCCCGGTCCTGGCCGGAGCGCCGTACGGCGTCACTGCCGGCGAGACCCAGCGGCCCCTCCTCGCTCAAGGGGACATCGTGAAGCACGGCCAACGGGTCCATTCCGAACCGCACCGGGTATTTGATCGTGCCGTCGGTCTGCTCGTCCGGCCAGTGGAGCGCCGATCCTCGGTAGAAGCCCTCGCGGACCGCGAAGAGGCAGACCGTGATCATTTTGTGGACCCAGACGTCGAGAGGCACACGAGGGGCTGCCCCGATCGCCAGGATGGCGAACTGAGCGTGCGCGGACGAGAACTCAGCCGACCATTCGGGGAATCCCCAGGTCCGGGTATTGATCCCGTGGCAAAGGTTGCGCTGGGATTCCATGCTCTGGCCGACATGCACCATGACGAAAGAAGCGGTCCGCATGCAGCTGATCGTATTAAAGCGTCTATGGGTGTCTGCTCGGAGGGCCTGTTCTGGCGGCCGTAGGTGGCTGCCCGTGCCCTTCCCGTATGCGGGAGCGCGGACTGGGCTCGGGGAAAGGACGGCGTGCGGCCCCGGGGGTGGGGCCGCACGGTGGGGTGGGGTTACTTGCCCGCGCCGACCGGGTCGACCGTGATGCCGGGGCCCGGGGTGGTGCCGTCGGTGACGGGGATGTTGATGGCCTGCGCCAGGGTGTGGGAGTGGGTCTCGTCGGGCGGGGTGACGATCAGGGCGGTGAAGGTGACGCCCGAACCGCCGGAGTGGTTCGGCGGGTAGTGCAGGGTGAAGCGGGTCTCCTGGCCGGGGGCCAGGCTCACCGAGGGCGCGGCGGCCCTGCTGCGGGACGCGCTGATCGTGCCGTCGCGGCCCTTGAGGTCCACGCCGGGGAAGCCGTGCAGGGTGCAGGCCGAGGGGCCGGTGTTGCGCAGGTTGACCAGGAGTTCGCCCTCCGCCATGGCGCCCGAGGTGGAGAAGGCGAGGTTCGCCGTGCGGCAGGTGCCGCCCGATGCGGAACCGGAGGCCGTGCCCGAGGCCGCGCCGGAACCGGACGCCGAGCGCGAGCCCGGGCCGGACGCCGCGCCCGGGTGGCCGGAGAGCGTGCTCGCGTTCGCCGTGCCGCTGCCCGAGCCGTTCGCGGAGTCGTCGGCGCCGCTCGAGACGCCGGCGGAGGAGGCGGGCGCGCTCGCGGACGAGTCGCTGTCGCCCGCCGCGGAGCCGGCCTTCGTCGAGGAGCCGCCGCCGCAGGCGGTGAGCGAGACGCTGGCGGCCAGGGCGACGAGCGTGAGGGCCGAGATCTTCCTGATGTGCATCGCTACTCCCTGAGGTCGGTCGTGAGGTCGGCCGTGAGTTCGGGGCCGGTCGTGACGGTGTGCCGGGCGGGTCCGTGACGCCCCGGCGGGGCCCCGCCGGTGTGCTGTTCCGACTGTTCCGATCCCCGCGGCACCGGCCGGGTTCACGGGCAGGACCCGCCGGGACGTGCCCGTGACACTTCGGTCGGCGGGCCGTGACATCGGGCGGCCGACCCCGGGAGGGAGGGGACGGGGGTGGTGGGGGCGCTTCCGGGAGCACCTCTCTGACCTGCGGTCTTGCAAGGTATGGCCAGGCCGGGGAGAGATTTATGGCGATTTACTCGGTTCTGGTGGTATTTGCGGCGCGATGTGGATACCCGGTACTCGAACCGCGAACCAAGGAGGAATCGCGATGATCACACAGGAACAGATCCCCGCGGTCCTGGACCACCCCGTCTACGACGCCGACGGGAACAAGATCGGTAGTGCGAAGCACGTCTTCTACGACGACGCCACGGGGAATCCCGAGTGGGTCACCGTGAAGACGGGGATGTTCGGTTCGAGCGAGTCGTTCATCCCCGTGCACGACGCCAATCTGGTGCAGGACCACCTGGAGGTCCCCTACGACAGGGACCAGGTCAAGGACGCGCCGAACGTGGACATCGACGCGGGCGGCCACCTCTCCGAGCAGGAGGAGCACCGGCTGTACCGGTACTACGGCCTCGACGGCGGCGGCGCGGGCGACCAGCGGCAGGCCGGCAGGCACGCCACGACCGACGCCGGCCCCGACGCCAGGGGCGGCGCGGCGGCGATGGGCGGCGCGGGCGCGGTGGGCGCCGGCACCCGGGGCGACAGCGCCGCGCTGCGGCAGTCGCGTACGGGCGGCACCTCGGCCCTCGGCAAGGAGGGCGCGGGCCGCGGGGACGCCGCGGCCGAGGACGTGGCGATGACCCGCTCCGAGGAGCGGATGCACGTCACCACGGAGCGCCGCGACGCGGGCCAGGCACGTCTCCACAAGTACGTGGTGACGGAGGAGCAGCAGCAGACCGTGCCCGTGCGCCACGAGGAGGTGCGCGTCGTACGGGAGCCCATCACGGAGGAGAACCGTGACGCGGCGCTGCACGGCGACGACATCTCCGAGGCCGACCACGTGGTGACGCTGCACGAGGAGCGCCCGGTGGTGGAGATGCACACCGAGCCCGTCGAGCGGGTCCGGCTGACGACCGAGGAGAAGGTCGAGCAGCAGACGGTCAAGGGCACGGTCCGCAAGGAGCGCATCGAGGCCGAGACCACGACCGAGGACGGCAAGAAGGGCCACATACCGGGCCGCGGGGACACGCCGCCCCGCTCCTGAAGCTCCTGAACCCCGTCACGCACGCGGGTCGGGGGTCAGGGGGGGCAGGGCACGGGTTCCGGTACGGCGTCCGCGGACGCGGCCGCGAGTGCACAGGGCGCACGCGGCCGCGTCCCGCCCTCACCGCTCCCGCGTCAGCCGCTGCGCCGAGGCGATCGTGGCGCGTGCCTCGCGTTCGGTGAGGCCGGTGTGGAGGGCGGCCTCGACGAGGGTGTCGGCGAGCGCCTCCCCGAAGCCGTGCTCGTACGCGCGGCACGCGGCCCAGAACAGGCGGGTGTTGCGCTGCCCCTCGTGCGAGGCGAGGACGAACTGCACCAGGCCCTCGCCCTGGCGGGCCGGGCGGCCCTGTCCCGGGCGCGCGGTGTGCCCGGCGTGCGCCGCGGGCGCGAGGAGGCGCAGCAGGGCGCGCGGGCAGGGTGCGGGCGCGCTGAGGTCGGCCGTACCGGGGGCGAGGCGGTACGCGCCGCGCGTGGCGACCGATCCAGGCCCGACCAGATAGCCGCCGCTGCCCCGCACGTCGATGCCGGGCGCGAGGCGGCCGGCGGAGTTGGGGACGACGACGTGGGCGGGGCCCCTGAGCCAGATGTGCCGGCCGCCGCTCGGCGTGAGGACGGTGACCGTCTCCGGCAGCGTGAAGAGGTGTTCGAACGCGAGCTGCTGGAGCGCCGCCACGGAGTCGGGCGTGGTGCCCGCGGCCGGCTCGTGGCCGCTGATGTCGAGGTCGATGCCGATCAGGTGGTACGGGGGCCGCCCGCAGGCGATCCCGTACCCCGTGGCCCAGGGCGCCGCGTCGAAGAGGGCGCGGACGGCGACGGGGTCGGTGGTCGCGTCGTACACCCCGTGACCGGGCAGGCCGCATTCGCCGCGGCAGCTGACGTGCCCCGGTTGGCCGCGGTGGGGCGAGCGGAGGGCGGGGAGCTTGGCGGGGGACAGGGGGAAGACGGGCAGCCCGCGCTCGGCGGCGGAGAGCGCGTGCGCGAGAGCCAGGGTTGCGGCGTGCCGGGCGGTGGTGGCCATGCGTTCATTTTCGCACAGTCGTTCGATCGAGTGGAAGAGGGATTCGATTGCTTGTTCGGGTCCGGGTCGCTCGGCGGCCGTGCGACGCGCCGGGGTGCGCCCGGCGCGCCGGTCGGCTGCCGGAACGGTTCACCCCTTGCGCGCACAGGGGTCCGGTGTCCGGACTCGTACCGGAACGCCCCCTTGAGGTCAGGAAAGGGGTTTATCGACAAGTCCTCACGCTTGCGAGGGAATAGATCCCTCCGGTCTGGTTCGCCGGGGATTCGGTGGGCAATTCTGATCTCGCGACGTCGAGAGCAGAACCGGGGCGGTCGGCCAACTGCCCCGGAAAAAGCCGAAGTTCACGCTGAATCCCGCAGTATGCGGTCCCGTGGTCCCACCGCAGGCGCGGGGCCCGCAGGACCCGCCGCATCCGCGGCAACCGCTGTACATCTGGTTCTCTGGAGGAACAAGACATGGCAAGCATCCGCACCGCCCGCGTCATCGCCGCTTTCGCCGCGCTCCCCCTCGCCGCCGCGCTGTTCACGGGGGTCGCCTCGGCCGACAACGGCAGCGTCGCGGACGACGGATCGAACGCGACCGTGGCGACCCTCGCCGGCAGCGGCGTCGGGCACAACAACTACGGCAACTCCACCACCACGCAGCAGGTGGCGACCGGTGCCGGTGCGTCGAACCAGAACAACACGGCCAATGTGATCGGCTCCGCCTTCACGGCCATCGACCAGCACAACGACAACGTGACGGTGGCCTTCCACCACCTGTGGTGAGCGGTCCCGGCCGGGGGGCCGGGGGACTGACCGAGTGGTGACAGCGGCGGTCCGCGCGAAGGGTGTGGGAGCACTCGTCGGGTGCGAGAGCACCCCGCGCGGACCGCCGCGCTCGTGTGCCCGCGGCCGGCGGCGCACCCCCCCCGCACCCCCCGCACCCCGCGCCGCCGCGGCGCACGGCCGGGCCCGCTCACCACAGGTGGTGGAAGGCCCCCGTCACGTTGTCGTTGTGCTGGGCGATGGCCGTGAAGGCGGAGCCGATCACATTGGC
>NZ_JBEYWC010000020.1:0-130711 GCF_040704505.1 Streptomyces sp. NPDC047002 | reverse complement strand
TTTCGGTTCCGGGGGCCCGGCCCGCGCCGCGTTCCCCCCCGGGGGGCTGGGGGGGCGGGCGGGGGCCGGCCGGCGTGCGGGGGGGGGCCGCGCGGCCGGGGAGGCCGCGCGGCACCCGGCGCACTCAGTACTGCTCGGTCTCCACGAACCCGGCGTCCGCGTCGTCGTCGGCGCCGAAGGCGTCGGCCGCGGCGGTCGGGTCGAATCCGGGCGGGCTGTCCTTGAGGGCCAGGCCCATGCCGGCCAGCTTCGCCTTGACCTCGTCGATCGACTTCGCGCCGAAGTTGCGGATGTCGAGGAGGTCGGCCTCGGAGCGGGCCACCAGCTCGCCCACCGAGTGGATGCCCTCGCGCTTGAGGCAGTTGTACGAGCGGACCGTGAGCTCGAGCTCCTCGATCGGCAGCGCCAGATCGGCGGCGAGCGCGGCGTCCGTCGGCGACGGGCCCATGTCGATGCCCTCGGCGTCGATGTTGAGCTCGCGCGCCAGGCCGAACAGCTCGACCAGCGTCTTGCCCGCGGACGCCATGGCGTCGCGCGGCCGCATGGCCTGCTTGGTCTCGACGTCGACGATCAGCTTGTCGAAGTCGGTCCGCTGCTCGACACGCGTGGCCTCGACCTTGTACGTGACCTTGAGCACGGGCGAGTAGATCGAGTCGACCGGGATCCGGCCGATCTCCTGGCCCACCTGCTTGTTCTGGACGGCGGAGACGTAGCCGCGACCGCGCTCGACGGTCAGCTCCATCTCCAGCTTGCCCTTGGCGTTCAGCGTGGCGAGGACCAGGTCGGGGTTGTGCACCTCGACACCCGCGGGCGGCGCGATGTCCGCCGCGGTGACCAGGCCGGGACCCTGCTTGCGCAGGTACATCACGACCGGCTCGTCGTGCTCCGAGGAGACGACCAGCTGCTTGATGTTGAGGATGAGGTCCGTCACGTCGTCCTTGACGCCCGGCACGGTGGTGAACTCGTGCAGGACCCCGTCGATCCGGATGCTGGTGACCGCGGCACCGGGGATCGAGGAGAGGAGCGTACGGCGGAGCGAGTTGCCGAGGGTGTAGCCGAAGCCCGGCTCCAGCGGCTCGATCACGAACCGGGAGCGGTACTCGTCGACGACCTCTTCGGTCAGCGACGGACGCTGAGCGATAAGCATGGGTCAGTCCTTCTGTTGGGGGCGCCCGCTATTTGACGCCCTTCAGTACGACAAGGGTACGGGCGACCCGGCGCGAACGGATCCGCGTCGTGCCGCCCGTACCCCGGGTGCCTGCCTCAGACGCGGCGGCGCTTCGGCGGACGGCAGCCGTTGTGCGGGGTCGGCGTCACGTCCTGGATCGAGCCGACCTCCAGGCCGGTGGCCTGGAGGGAGCGGATCGCGGTCTCACGGCCGGAGCCGGGACCCTTGACGAAGACGTCCACCTTGCGCATGCCGTGCTCCTGCGCGCGGCGGGCGGCCGACTCGGCGGCCATCTGCGCGGCGAAGGGGGTCGACTTGCGCGAGCCCTTGAAGCCGACGTGGCCGGCGGAGGCCCAGGAGATCACGTTGCCCGTGGGGTCGGTGATCGAGACGATGGTGTTGTTGAACGTGCTCTTGATGTGCGCGTGGCCGTGAGCGACGTTCTTCTTTTCCTTGCGGCGCACCTTCTTGGTCGCGCCCTGACGTCCCTTAGGGGGCATGTCGGGTTATCTCCTACGGAGGGGAGGTGGTCGGTCCTACAGCGAAGACCGCTGGTGAAGCGTGGTGTCCTGCTGCGGACTACTTCTTGCCGGGCTTCTTCTTGCCGGCGATCGCGCGACGCGGACCCTTGCGGGTGCGCGCGTTGGTGCTCGTGCGCTGACCGTGCACGGGCAGGCCGCGGCGGTGGCGCAGCCCCTGGTAGCAGCCGATCTCGACCTTGCGGCGGATGTCGGCGGCGATCTCGCGACGGAGGTCGCCCTCGGTCTTGAGGTTCGCGTCGACGTACTCGCGGATCTTGACGAGGTCTTCCTCGGGAAGGTCGCGGACGCGGGTCTCGGGGTTGACGCCGGTGGCGGCGAGGGTCTCCCTGGACCGGGTGCGCCCGATACCGAAGACGTAGGTGAGGGCGACCTCGACGCGCTTCTCGCGCGGAAGGTCAACGCCTGCGAGGCGTGCCATTCATGGCTCCTGGTTGATGTCGGAGGTCTGCCGCAGTGCCGCTCCCGGAGGGCGTCCGGGTCCCCGGCCTCCACCGGGGGTGTCAGCGGGCCCCTGTCCTGCGGGGCGCGCCGGGTACTGCGTCGTTACGGTGCTGCTCGCGTCGCGCGAAGAGATACGAGAAGTGCGTACGGGACGGTTGCCCGCGTCAGCCCTGGCGCTGCTTGTGGCGCAGGTTGTCGCAGATGACCATGACCCGGCCGTGGCGGCGGATCACCTTGCACTTGTCGCAGATCTTCTTGACGCTCGGCTTGACCTTCATGGGATTGAGGTTCTCCGGGTCAGTGCGGGCACCCGCACAGGGCGCCGCAAGATCTACTTGTATCGGTAGACGATCCGGCCGCGCGTGAGGTCGTACGGGGAGAGCTCCACGACGACCCGGTCATCCGGGAGGATACGGATGTAGTGCATCCGCATCTTGCCGCTGATGTGCGCGAGGACTTTGTGACCGTTCTGGAGCTCCACCTTGAACATGGCGTTCGGGAGGGACTCGATCACGGTGCCCTCAATTTCGATGGCACCTTGCTTCTTGGCCACGCTTCGCCCTTCGAATCGGCTACCTTGATCGATTCCGGCCACCGTGTGACGACACACGGGTGCACCAGAGCCGACGCGTCAGTCTACGGCAGCGCTCGGCAAAAGACGAATCCGAGGAGTTTGCCCACTCGGGGCGATCCCTAAGCGGGACACACACTCCCCTCACTCCTGAGGGGGCACCTCAGGAGGGCATCTCAGGGGCGCGCGCCTCAGGCCGCCAGCGGGTCGGGCGCCGCCGTCACACCCAGCTCGGCGAGCTTCGCCCGCCCGCCGTCGACCGCGGTGAGGACCAGCGGGCCCTCCTCGGTCAGCGCGATCGAGTGCTCCCAGTGCGAGGACCAGGTGTGGTCGAGCGTGACCACGGTCCACTCGTCGCCCAGGACCTCCGTGTGCGGGGTACCGAGCGAGACCATCGGCTCGATCGCCAGGCAGAAGCCGGGCACCAGCTTCGGGCCCTTGCCGCGCTTGCGGGAGACGTAGTTCAGCAGGTGCGGGTCCATGTGCATGGCCGAGCCGATGCCGTGGCCGCCGTAGTCCTCGATGATCCCGTACTTGCCGCCGCCCGGCTTCGGCTGGCGGCGGATGTACGTCTCGATCGCACGCGAGACGTCCACCAGGCGGCTGCCGTTCCGCATGGCGGCGATGCCGGCCCACATGGACTCCTCGGTCACCCGGGAGAGCTCCACCAGCTCCGGGGAGTGACCGGTGCCGACGAAGGCCGTGTACGCGGCGTCGCCGTGCCAGCCGTCGACGATCGCCCCGGCGTCGACCGAGATGATGTCGCCGTCCTTGAGGACCGTCTTGTCGTCGGGGATGCCGTGGACGACGACGTCGTTCACCGACGTGCAGATCGTCGCGGGGAAGCCGCCGTAGCCGAGGAAGTTCGGCTTCGCGCCGTGCTCGGCGAGCACCTTGCGCGCCACCTCGTCGAGGTCCCTGGTGGTCGCCCCCGGCACCGCGGCCTCGGCCGTGGCCGCGTGGATCGCGGCGACGACCAGGCCCGCCTCGCGCATCTTCGCGATCTGCTCGGGGTTCTTGATCTCCACCATGTCCGTGCCTGCGCCTTCCCAGCGGAATCGTCGGTGCCGTGTGCTCTTCGAACGGTACGGCCGTGGCGCCCATCGGACACCACGGCCGTCATGCCTGCCTGCTCCCGGGGCGGCCCGGGTCGCGTACTCCTCGTGCCGCGGCGCTCACGCCGCGGCGTCGCGCCCCAGCGCCGACATCGCGCGCTCGGTCACGTCGGTGACCTTGCCGAGCGCGGAGATGGTCACCACCAGGCCCTGGGCCCGGTAGTAGTCGACGATCGGCTCGGTCTGCGTGTGGTAGACCTCCAGCCGCTTGCGCACGGTCTCCTCGCTGTCGTCGGCGCGCTGGTACAGCTCGCCGCCGCAGACGTCGCAGACGCCCTCGGCTCTGGGCGGGTTGTACGTGACGTGGAAGACGTGCGCGCTGTCCTTGCGGCAGATCCGGCGGCCGGCGATCCGCTTGACCACCTCGTCCTCGGGGACCTCCAGGTCGAGCACCGCGTCCAGCGTGGTGCCGTCCTCGCGCAGCGCCTCGTCGAGCGCCACGGCCTGCGCGACGTTGCGCGGGAAGCCGTCCAGCAGGAAGCCGCTCTCGGCGTCCGGCTGGGCCATGCGGTCCCGCGCCATGCCGATCGTCACCTCGTCGGGTACCAGGTCGCCCGCGTCGATGTACTCCTTGGCCTTCTTGCCGAGGGGCGTGCCCTGGCTGATGTTGGCGCGGAAGAGGTCACCCGTGGAGATGTGCGGGATGGAGAGGTTCTTGGCCAGGTACGCGGCCTGCGTACCCTTGCCCGCACCAGGTGGCCCGACGAGGACGATTCGCATCAGCGGAGGAACCCTTCGTAGTTGCGCTGCTGGAGCTGGCTCTCGATCTGCTTCACGGTCTCAAGCCCCACACCCACGATGATCAGGATGCTGGTACCACCGATCGAGTTGCCCGCACCGCCGTAGCTCGCCAACGCCACCGTCGGCGCGAGAGCGATCAGCCCCAGGTACAGCGAACCCGGCCACGTGATCCGGTTGAGCACGTAGCTCAGGTACTCCGCGGTCGGACGACCAGCGCGAATACCTGGGATGAACCCACCATACTTCTTCATATTGTCGGCTACTTCCTCGGGGTTGAACGAGATCGCCACGTAGAAGAAGGCGAAGAACACGATCAACAGGAAGTAGGCCGTCACGTAGTACGGGTGGTCGCCCTTGACGAAGTTGTCCTGGATCCAGGTCTTCCAGCCCGAGGTGGAGCTGGAGAACTGGGCGATCAGAGCGGGGATGTACAGCAGCGAAGAGGCGAAGATGACCGGGATCACACCCGCCTGGTTCACCTTGAGGGGGATGTACGTCGAGGTGCCGCCGTAGGAGCGGCGGCCGATCATCCGCTTCGCGTACTGGACGGGGATGCGGCGCTGCGCCTGCTCGACGAAGACCACGAGGCCGACCATCACGAAGCCGATGAGGATGACGCCGCCGAAGTTGATCCAGCCGCCGGCCAGCGAGCCGCTCTCCTTGATCGACCACAGCGTGCCGGGGAAGCCGGACGCGATGGAGACGAACATCAGGATCGACATGCCGTTGCCGATGCCGCGGTCGGTGATCAGCTCGCCCAGCCACATGACCATCGCCGTGCCGGACGTCATCGTGATGACCATCGTGATGGTCATGAACAGCGAGTGGTCGGGCACGATGTCCGACGCGACCGGGCAGCCCTGGAAGAGGGCGCCGCTGCGGGCGGTGGCGACGAGGCCCGTGCCCTGGAGGATGGCGAGCGCGACCGTCAGGTAGCGGGTGTACTGCGTGATCTTCGTCTGCCCCGACTGGCCCTCCTTCTTGAGGGCTTCGAGCCGCGGGATCACGACCGTCAGCAGCTGCAGGATGATGCTCGCGGTGATGTACGGCATGATCCCGAGCGCGAACAGCGTGATCTGGAGCAGCGCCCCGCCGCTGAACATGTTCACCAGGCCGAACAGGCTGCTGTTGCCCTTCTGGGCGGCGTCCACGCAGGTCTGTACGTTCTCGTAGCTCACGCCGGGGATCGGGATGTGCGCGCCGAGCCGGTACAGCACGATGATGCCGAGCGTGAAGAGCAGCTTCTTGCGCAGGTCGGGCGTCCTGAACGCCCGGGCGAACGCGGTGAGCACGGTGCCTCCTGCGACCCCCGCGCCAGTGCGTCAGAGGTGACGGTCTTGAGGATCGACGGATTCGGGTCCCGGGGCCCCCTGTGGCGGTCGGGGAACCCGGTGGGTGGAGCAACGATCCACGCCACCATACCGGCGGCAGTGGCTCGGGCGGAACGACCAACCGGGGATACCCCTTTCACAGAGGCATCCCCGGTCGGATGTTTCAGTCCTTCGAGTCCGCCGAGGCGGACCCTGACGGTGCCGTGTCCGCTCAGGCGGACTCGGTGACCGTACCGCCGGCGGCGGTGATCTTCTCCTTGGCGGAGCCGGACGCGGCGTCGACCGACACCGTCAGCGCCACGGAGATCTCGCCCTGGCCAAGGACCTTGACCGGGCTGTTCTTGCGCACCGCGCCCTTGGCGACGAGGTCGTCAACCGTGACCTCGCCACCCTCCGGGTAGAGGGCAGAGAGCTTGTCCAGGTTGACGACCTGGTACTCGGTGCGGAACGGGTTCTTGAAGCCCCGCAGCTTCGGGAGGCGCATGTGGAGGGGCATCTGCCCGCCCTCGAAGCTCTCCGGAACCTGGTAGCGGGCCTTCGTGCCCTTGGTGCCACGACCAGCGGTCTTGCCCTTGGACGCCTCACCACGACCCACGCGGGTCTTGGCGGTCTTGGCGCCCGGGGCAGGACGGAGGTTGTGGACCTTCAGCGGCTTCTGCTCCGCCATGTCAGTCGACCTCCTCGACCGTCACGAGGTGGCGGACGGTCTGCACCATGCCGCGGAACTCGGGGCGGTCCTCCTTGACGACCACGTCGTGCAGGCGCTTGAGCCCGAGCGAACGCAGCGTCTCGCGGTGGTTCTGCTTGCTGCCGATGTACGACTTCGTCTGCGTGATCTTGAGGCGGGCCATTACGCACCCGCTCCCGCACGAGCACGCAGCAGGGCCGCGGGGGCGACGTCCTCGAGGGGCAGGCCGCGGCGGGCCGCGATCTCCTCGGGGCGCTGGAGGCCCTGGAGGGCCGCCACCGTCGCGTGCACGATGTTGATCGCGTTGTCGGAGCCGAGCGACTTCGACAGGATGTCGTGGACGCCCGCGCACTCCAGAACGGCGCGCACCGGGCCACCGGCGATCACACCCGTACCGGGGGAAGCAGGCTTCAGCAGGACGACGCCCGCGGCCTTCTCACCCTGGATGGGGTGGGGGATGGTGCCCTGGATACGGGGGACCTTGAAGAAGTGCTTCTTGGCCTCCTCGACACCCTTGGCGATGGCGGCCGGCACCTCCTTGGCCTTGCCGTAGCCGACACCGACGGTGCCGTCACCGTCGCCCACCACGACCAGCGCGGTGAAGCTGAAGCGACGACCACCCTTCACAACCTTGGCGACACGGTTGATCGCGACGACGCGCTCAACGTATGCGGTCTTCTCGGCGGCAGAGGCGCCACCGTCACGGCCCTTCCGGTCCCGCCGCTCGCCGCCACCGGCACCGCTGCCGCGGCGCTGGGGTCCAGCCATTGGAATTACCTCTCTCTGTTACGTCCGCTGTGCGTGGGAACCGGTCTTAGAACTTCAGTCCGGCTTCGCGGGCGGCGTCAGCCAGAGCGGCAATCCGCCCGGCGTACTTGTTGCCACCACGGTCGAACACGACGGCCTCGATGCCGGCGGCCTTGGCGCGCTCCGCGACCAGGGAGCCGACCTTCTTCGCCAGCTCGCTCTTGTCGCCGTCCGTGCCGCGGATGGAGGTGTCGAGGGTCGAAGCCGACGCGAGCGTGTGGCCCGCGATGTCGTCGACGACCTGCGCCACCATGTGGCGGTTCGAACGCGTCACGACGAGGCGGGGGCGCTCGGGCGTGCCCGAGATCCGCTTGCGGACGCGGATGTGACGGCGCTTGATGGCAGCGGCCTTGTACGCGTTGCCCTTGGCGATCTTCACACCGTATGCCATGGCTTACTTACCAGCCTTTCCGACCTTGCGGCGGATGACCTCGCCCGCGTACCTGACGCCCTTGGCCTTGTACGGGTCGGGCTTGCGCAGCTTGCGGATGTTGGCGGCGACCTCGCCGACCTTCTGCTTGTCGATGCCCTCGACCGAGAACTTCGTGGGCGACTCGACCTTGAAGCTGATGCCCTCGGGCGCCTCGACCGTGATCGGGTGGCTGTAGCCAAGCGCGAACTCCAGGTTGGAGCCCTTCGCCTGGACGCGGTAACCGACACCGCTGATTTCGAGCGCCTTGGTGTACCCCTGGGTCACGCCGGTGATCATGTTCGCCACCAGCGTGCGGGACAGGCCGTGCAGCGACCTGTTCTGACGCTCGTCGTTGGGACGCGTGACGCTGATGACGCCGTCGTCGTCCTTGGTGACATCGATCGGAGCAGCGACGGTGTGCGAGAGGGAGCCCTTGGGGCCCTTCACGGAGACCGTACGGCCGTCGATGGTGACGTCCACACCGGCGGGAACCTGGATGGGGAGCTTGCCGATACGCGACATGAGCTTTCTCCTTCCGTTCCCGACTACCAGACGTAGGCGAGGACTTCCCCACCCACGCCCTTCTTCTGCGCCTGCTGGCCGGTCAGGAGGCCGTGGGACGTGGAGATGATCGCCACGCCCAGACCGCCGAGGACCTTCGGCAGGTTGGTGGACTTCGCGTACACGCGGAGGCCCGGCTTGGAGATGCGCCGGATGCCGGCGATCGAACGCTCGCGGTTCGGGCCGAACTTCAGCTCCAGGACGAGGTTCTTGCCGACCTCGGCGTCCTCGGTCTTCCAGCCGGTGATGAAACCCTCCTGCTGGAGGATCTCGGCGATGTGCGACTTGATCTTGCTGTGCGGCATCACCACGGAGTCGTGGTACGCCGAGTTCGCGTTCCGCAGACGCGTCAGCATGTCTGCGATGGGATCAGTCATGGTCATGAATTGGCCTTCGGCCTCTCTCGCCGGGGTTTCCTGTATGCGTCGTCCCTCTCCCCGAACCGAGACGGGGCAGGTGTGACGCGGGGACCTACGGCGTAGTAAGCAGCACGTGCGGGCCGACGGGCCCGCTGATGTCGGGCGGCAGAGGCCCGACCCCACTAGCCTAAGCCATGCGGGGTGGGGCTTCTGCCCACCAGTTGCCTACCGAGAGACTCCGGGTGTCCGGGAAAGGACTACCAGGAGCTCTTGGTGACGCCCGGCAGCTCGCCGCGGTGCGCCATCTCACGAAGGCACACACGGCACAGGCCGAACTTGCGGTACACGGAGTGGGGCCGGCCACAGCGCTGGCAGCGCGTGTACGCGCGCACACCGAACTTCGGCTTGCGGGCGGCCTTAGCGATCAGAGCCTTCTTCGCCACGTCGGTCACATCTCCTTGAACGGGAAGCCGAGGTGACGCAGCAGGGCACGACCCTCGTCGTCATTGGTCGCCGTGGTGACCACGGTGATGTCCATGCCCCGGACCCGGTCGATCCTGTCCTGGTCGATCTCGTGGAACATGACCTGCTCCGTGAGACCGAAGGTGTAGTTGCCACGACCGTCGAACTGCTTCGGGGACAGGCCGCGGAAGTCACGGATACGCGGCAGCGCGAGCGACAGCGTACGGTCCAGGAACTCCCACATGCGGTCGCCACGGAGCGTGACGTGGCAGCCGATCGGCTGGCCCTCGCGCAGCTTGAACTGCGCGATGGACTTGCGGGCCTTGGTGACGGCGGGCTTCTGGCCGGTGATCGCGGTGAGGTCCCGGATCGCGCCGTCCATCAGCTTCGAGTCGCGGGCGGCGTCGCCCACACCCATGTTGACCACGATCTTGACCAGGCCGGGGGTCTGCATGACGTTCTCGTACTTGAACTCGTCACGCAGCTTGCCCGCGATCTCCTCGCGGTAGCGCGTCTTCAGACGCGGCGCAGTGGTGGTAGCCATCAGATGTCCTCACCGGTCCGCTTGGCAACGCGGATCTTGTTGCCTTCGTCGTCGAAGCGGTAACCGACGCGGGTCACGACCTTCTTGCCGTCCTTCTCCACGACCAGCTGGACGTTGGAGACGTGGATCGGCGCCTCGGTGGTGATGATGCCGCCGGTCTGCGAACCGCGAGCGGTCTGGCCGGTCTTGGTGTGCTTCTTGACCCGGTTGACACCCTCGACGAGGACGCGGTCGCGCGCGGGGTAGGCCACGATGACCTTGCCCTGCTTGCCCTTGTCCTTACCGGTGATGACCTGGACCAGGTCGCCCTTCTTGATCTTCATGCTCACAGCACCTCCGGGGCGAGAGAGATGATCTTCATGAACCTCTTCTCGCGCAGCTCACGACCCACAGGGCCGAAGATGCGGGTGCCGCGGGGGTCGCCGTCGTTCTTCAGAATGACGGCGGCGTTCTCGTCGAAGCGGATGTACGAGCCATCCTGGCGACGGCGCTCCTTCACGGTGCGAACGATGACCGCCTTGACGACGTCACCCTTCTTCACGTTGCCACCGGGGATCGCGTCCTTGACGGTGGCGACGATGACGTCACCGATACCCGCGTAGCGGCGGCCGGAGCCACCGAGAACACGGATGGTGAGGATCTCCTTCGCACCCGTGTTGTCGGCGACACGCAGTCGCGACTCCTGCTGGATCACGTCTATCTCCTGATCGTCTGCCGGTTCCCCGGGGGCTGCCGCAAGCGACGGCCCCCGGAGCCTGGCGGAACTGATCCGAGGGGGCGAACTCCCCCTCGGAGGGGTTTACTTGGCCTTTTCGAGAATCTCGACGACGCGCCAGCGCTTGGTCGCCGACAGCGGCCGGGTCTCCATCAGGAGAACACGGTCGCCGATGCCGGCGGCGTTCTGCTCGTCGTGGGCCTTGAGCTTGTTCGTACGGCGGATGACCTTGCCGTACAGCGCGTGCTTGACGCGGTCCTCGACGGCGACGACGACGGTCTTGTCCATCTTGTCGCTGACGACCAGGCCCTCACGGGTCTTGCGGAAACCGCGCTGGGCGGTGTTCGTCTCAGTCACGTTGCTCTCGCTCATCAGGCGCTCTCCACCACGGTCTCGATGCCCAGCTCGCGCTCACGCATCAGGGTGTAGATCCGCGCGATGTCCTTGCGCACGGCCTTGAGGCGGCCGTGGTTCTCAAGCTGTCCCGTCGCCGCCTGGAAGCGGAGGTTGAACAGCTCCTCCTTGGACTCCCTGAGCTTGCCGACGAGCTCCTCGTCGCCCAGCTCGCGCAGTTCGGACGCCTTGGTACCGGTCGACATCACGCCTCACCTGCCTCGCGCCGCACGATCCGGCACTTCATCGGGAGCTTGTGAGCAGCGCGGGTGAGCGCCTCACGAGCGGTCTTCTCGTTCGGGTAGGACAGCTCGAACATCACCCGACCGGGCTTGACGTTCGCGATCCACCACTCGGGAGAACCCTTGCCAGAACCCATGCGGGTCTCGGCGGGCTTCTTCGTCAGCGGACGGTCCGGGTAGATGTTGATCCAGACCTTGCCGCCACGCTTGATGTGGCGGGTCATGGCGATACGAGCGGCCTCGATCTGGCGGTTCGTCACGTACGCCGGGGTCAGCGCCTGGATGCCGTACTCGCCGAACGTGACCTGCGTACCACCCTTGGACATACCGCTGCGCTTCGGGTGGTGCTGCTTGCGGTGCTTGACCCTACGCGGGATCAGCATGGCGGTCAGGCCTCCGTTCCGGTGCTCTCGGCAGGAGCCGGCGTGGCAGCCGCAGCGTCCTCGGCCTTGGGGGCCTCGGTCGCCGGGCTCTGCCGGTCACCCTGCTGCTGCGGCCTGCGGCCACGGCCGCCGCGCTCGCCACCGCGGCCACCGCGGCCGGCCGGGCGGTCGCTGCCGCCACGGGCCGGACGGTTGCCGGCGCGAGCCGCGGCGTTCTCCGCGCGGACCTCAGCGATGTTCTTGACGTCGCCCTTGTAGATCCAGACCTTCACACCGATGCGGCCGAAGCTGGTCTTGGCCTCGAAGAAGCCGTAGTCGACGTTGGCGCGGAGCGTGTGCAGGGGCACACGGCCCTCGCGGTAGAACTCCGAGCGGGACATCTCGGCGCCGCCGAGGCGGCCACCGCACTGGATCTTGATGCCC
Source organism: Streptomyces sp. NPDC047002 (assembly GCF_040704505.1). NCBI lineage: Bacteria > Bacillati > Actinomycetota > Actinomycetes > Kitasatosporales > Streptomycetaceae > Streptomyces > Streptomyces sp. NPDC047002. The sequence goes on along the minus strand of NZ_JBEYWC010000020.1, from coordinate 118,813 downwards.
TTGGCGCCGGCCTTCATCGTCGACTGCATGCTCTTGCGCATGGCGCGACGGAAGGAGACGCGGGAGGACAGCTGCTCGGCGACGGCCTGCGCGACCAGCTGGGCATCCGTCTCGGGGTTCTTGACCTCAAGGATGTTCAGCTGGACCTGCTTGCCGGTGAGCTTCTCCAGCTCGCCGCGGATGCGGTCGGCCTCCGCGCCGCGGCGGCCGATGACGATGCCGGGCCGTGCGGTGTGGATGTCGACGCGGACGCGGTCGCGGGTGCGCTCGATCTCCACCTTGGAGATGCCGGCACGCTCCATGCCCTTCGTCATCATCCTGCGGATGGCGACGTCTTCCTTGACGTAGTCCTTGTACAGCTTGTCGGCGTACCAGCGGGACTTGAAGTCCGTGGTGATGCCGAGCCGAAACCCGTGCGGGTTTACCTTCTGGCCCATTACCGGGTTCCTTCCTTGCTGCTGAGGACCACGGTGATGTGGCTGGTCCGCTTGCGGATCCGGTACGCGCGCCCCTGGGCACGCGGCCTGAAGCGCTTGAGCGTCGGACCCTCGTCCACGTACGCCTCGCTGATGAACAGCGACGTGGCGTCGGTGTGGTCGTAGTTGTGGGCGGCGTTGGCGATGGCGCTGTTCAGCACCTTGCCGACGGGCTCACTCGCGGCCTGCGGGGCGAAACGCAGGACCGCCTGAGCCTCCGTGGCGTCCATGCCACGGATGAGGTCCACCACACGGCGGGCCTTCATGGGCGTGACGCGGATGTACCGCGCCTGGGCCCTGGCTTCCATGGTTGTCCCTTCGGTGTTAGTCATGATCGGTTCCACCCCGCTGCTAGCGGCGCTTCGACTTCCGGTCGTCCTTGACGTGGCCGCGGAAGGTGCGAGTCGGCGAGAACTCGCCGAGCTTGTGGCCGACCATCGACTCGGTGATGAACACCGGGACGTGGATCTTGCCGTTGTGCACCGCGATCGTGTGGCCCAGCATGGCCGGGACGATCATCGAGCGACGGGACCAGGTCTTGATGACGTTCTTGGTGCCGGCTTCGTTCTGGACATCCACCTTCTTGATCAGGTGGTCGTCGACGAAGGGCCCCTTCTTGAGACTGCGCGGCATCTTTTAACCCGCTCCTAGCGCTTCTTGTTCGTCTTGCGGCGGCGGACGATGTACTTGTTGCTCGCCTTCTTGGGAGCCCGAGTACGACCTTCCTTCTGACCCCACGGCGACACCGGGTGGCGGCCACCGGAGGTCTTGCCCTCACCACCACCGTGCGGGTGGTCGACCGGGTTCATGGCGACACCGCGGACGGTCGGGCGCACGCCCTTCCAGCGCATGCGGCCTGCCTTGCCCCAGTTGATGTTCGACTGCTCGGCGTTGCCGACGGCGCCGATGGTGGCGCGGCAGCGGACGTCGACCATGCGGACCTCGCCCGAGGGCATGCGAAGGGTGGCCATGGAGCCCTCCTTCGCCAGCAGCTGCACCGAGGAGCCCGCGGAGCGGGCGAACTTGGCGCCGCCGCCGGGGCGCAGCTCGATGGCGTGCACCGTGGTACCGACCGGGATGTGGCGCAGCGGCAGGTTGTTGCCCGCCTTGATGTCGGCGCCGGGGCCGTTCTCGATGCGGGCGCCCTGCTCCAGGCCCGCGGGGGCGAGGATGTAGCGCTTCTCGCCGTCCGCGTAGTGGAGCAGCGCGATGCGCGCGGTGCGGTTGGGGTCGTACTCGATGTGCGCGACCTTGGCGGGGACGCCGTCCTTGTCATGGCGACGGAAGTCGATGACGCGGAAGGCGCGCTTGTGGCCACCGCCCTGGTGGCGGACGGTCACACGACCGGCGTTGTTGCGGCCGCCCTTGCTGTGCAGGGGACGGACCAGCGACTTCTCCGGCGTGGACCGCGTGATCTCGACAAAGTCGGCGACGCTGGAGCCACGACGGCCCGGGGTCGTCGGCTTGTACTTGCGGATACCCATTTCTCAGTCCTCGGAAGATTCCGGACTTCGATACGATCCAGCCTCCGTCAGGAGGTCGGGCCGCCGAAGATGTCGATGCGGTCGCCCTCGGCAAGGGTCACGATGGCGCGCTTGGTGTCGGGGCGCTTGCCGAAACCGGAGCGGGTGCGCTTGCGCTTGCCCTGCCGGTTGATCGTGTTGACGCCGGTGACCGTGACCGAGAAGGCCGCCTGCACGGCCTGCTTGATCTGGGTCTTGTTGGCCCGCGGGTCGACGACGAACGTGTACTTGTTCTCGTCGAGGAGCGCGTAGCTCTTCTCCGACACGACCGGCTTGACGAGGATGTCGCGCGGGTCGGACAGGGACTTGCTCAGCGGGGTCTCGACGACCGGGCCCTTGACGCCGCTCCTGGCCTTGGCCAGGCGCTTCGCCTTGGCGGCCTTGGCTGCCTTGGGCGCGATGCTGGGGTGACGCGTAGCCATCAGGCCTCGCTCCCTTCGGTTTCGTTGGCCTTGTTCGGGCCGGCGACGAAGGACTCGAAGGCGGCCTTGGTGAAGACCACGTCGTCCGAGACGAGCACGTCGTAGGTGTTGAGCTGGCCCGGCTCCAGGATGTGCACCTGGGGCAGGTTGCGGGCGGAGAGCCACGCGGCCTCGTCGGCGCGCTCGACGACCAGGAGCAGGTTCTTGCGCTCGCTGATCTTGCCGAACAGGGTCTTCGCGGCCTTGGTCGACGGCGCTTCGCCCTCGATGACGCCGGAGACGACGTGCACGCGGGCGTTCTGCGCGCGGTCGGTGAGGGCTCCGCGCAGGGCGGCGGCCTTCATCTTCTTCGGGGTCCGCTGCGAGTAGTCGCGCGGCACGGGGCCGTGCACGACGCCACCGCCGGCGAACTGGGGCGCGCGGGTCGAGCCCTGGCGGGCGCGGCCCGTGCCCTTCTGGCGGTACGGCTTCTTGCCACCGCCGCGGACCTCGCCGCGGGTCTTGGCCTTGTGCGTGCCCTGACGGGCCGCGGCCAGCTGCGCGACGACGACCTGGTGGATCAGCGGGATGCTGACCCGGGCGTCGAAGATCTCGGCGGGAAGCTCGACGCTGCCCGACTTCTCGCCCGCGGGCGAAAGGATGTCAATGGTGGTCATGGTTTACCTCAGGCCCCCTTGGCCGCGGTACGAACCAGGACGAGACCGCCGTTGGGACCGGGGACCGCGCCCTTGATGAGCAGCAGGCCCTTCTCCGCGTCCACGGCGTGCACGGTCAGGTTCTGGGTGGTGACCCGCTCGTTGCCCATGCGGCCCGCCATGCGGAGGCCCTTGAACACGCGGCCCGGGGTGGCGCAGCCACCGATGGAGCCGGGAGAGCGGTGCTTGCGCTGGGTACCGTGACCGGCGCCGAGGCCCTTGAAGTTGTGACGCTTCATGACACCGGCGAAGCCCTTGCCCTTGCTCTTGCCGGTGACGTCGACCTTGAGGCCGGACTCGAACACGTCGGCCTTGATCTCCTGGCCGAGCGTGTACGTGGAGGCGTCCGCGGTGCGGAGCTCGACGAGGTGGCGGCGGGGGGTCACGTCGGCCTTGGCGAAGTGGCCCTTGAGGGGCTTGTTCACCTTGCGCGGGTCGATCTCGCCGAAGGCGATCTGGACCGACTCGTAGCCGTCGGAGTCATTCGTACGGACCTGGGTCACGACACAGGGCCCGGCCTTGACGACGGTCACCGGGACGACACGGTTGTTCTCGTCCCAGACCTGGGTCATGCCGAGCTTCTCGCCCAGGACGCCCTTGATCTGCTTGGTCATCTCTTCCGCGCCTCTCAGAGCTTGATCTCGATGTCGACGCCGGCCGGAAGGTCCAGGCGCATCAGCGAGTCAACGGTCTTGGGCGTCGGGTCGAGGATGTCGATCAGGCGCTTGTGCGTGCGCATCTCGAAGTGCTCGCGCGAGTCCTTGTACTTGTGCGGCGACTTGATGACGCAGTACACGTTCTTCTCTGTGGGCAGCGGCACCGGGCCCGCGACCGACGCACCAGTGCGGGTCACCGTCTCGACGATCTTCTTCGCCGAGGAGTCGATGACCTCGTGGTCGTAGGCCTTGAGCCGGATGCGGATCTTCTGTCCCGCCATGGCTGCTTCGAATTCCTGTTCTCTGTCTTACGCTCTGACTCCGGTGACCGACCCACGCGGTCGGGCGTGTCGCGTTCCCTCCACGGAAGACCGCAGAGCGGAATCCCTGCCAGGGGGGAAACGGAACCGGGCCGACCAGAGAGGCCGACCGCCACCGGTGCCTGGTCGGCACCCCGCCACACTTCCCGGAAGATTCCCGTACGTCCGCCCCAGCGCTGCCCGGAGAGGCAGTTGGGGCGACGAGTACTGTGGGACTCGCTTCCAGTCCCCCCGGCGGGAGGCGCGCAGCATCGGCACTCAACCGAGCAACCGGACCAGTGTGCCACAGGGCCGCCGGGCCTGGCCAATCGCGACGAAGAACCCTACCCCACGGCCATACGTCCGAATCGTCGCCGCCCGCACACCCGCCCGTACGGCGGCATCGGGGAGGTGGCCTTCACAGGGGCCGCGCGTCCAGCGCGAGGCTGCGCGCGATGGCTGCGGCGTGGCCCGCGATGTCCTCGACGGTGGGGCCGCGCCGGTTGAGGAAGCCGCTGCGGTAGAGGGCGGCGTAGCCGTGGCCCGCCGCGATCTGCCGTTCGAGCAGCCGCAGCGCGGCCCGCGCCTCGCCTCCGGTGATCTCCAGGGCCGCGGGCAGCAGGGCGTCCATCACGCCGCGCCCGGCCGCGAGCAGCTCCGGGTCGCCTGCGCCCTGGAGCTCTTCGGCGAAGATCAGGTCGAACCCCGAGCCGTGCTCGGCGGCGAACCCGGTGTACACGGCGATGGCCTCGGCCGAGTCGGCGACCGCGTCGGAGTCCTGGCCCGCGGCGGGGCGCGCCTCGTGCAGCGCGGCGGTCAGCCGGTGGGCCGCGGTGACGGCGGCCGCGGTGAGCAGCGCCTTGCGGCTGGGAAAATGCCGGTAGGGGGCACCGCTGCTGACGCCGGCCCTGCGCGCGATGTCGGCGACGGACACCGCGCTCATGCCCTGTTCCGCGATGACGGCGAGCGCGGTCTCGACGAGCGCCGCCTTGAGGTCGCCGTGGTGGTACGTCTCCCGCTTGGGCACGCGCCCCCTCCTTCCGGCCCCGTTCAGATGTAAGAGGCATCTTACATCACCCGTGCTTCCCTTCACCCCCGGGCACCCCACCCCTCCCCATGCACCCTCCGCACGTCCCGCCGGGGGCGTTTGCCTCAATGGAAGAGGTCTCTTACATTGAAGTAAGAGGTCTTTCACATGCATCGAGCAGACCGAACGAGGAGGAAGACGATGCCCGGAACACTGGACTCGACCGTCGCCGTCATCACCGGCGCGAGCAGCGGTATCGGCCGCGCCACCGCGCTGCGGCTCGCCGAGGAGGGCGCGGCCGTCGCCCTGGTGGCGCGCCGCGCGGAGCGCGTGGAGCAGCTCGCCGAAGAGGTCGCCGAGCGCGGCGGCCGGGCCGTGGCCCTGACCGCCGACGTGACCCGCGCCGACGCGGCGGCCGACGCCGTCGCCCGGGCCGTGGAGCGCTTCGGCCGGCTGGACGTCCTGGTCAACGCGGCCGGCGTGATGCTCAACGGCGACTCGCTGCGCGCCAGGCTCGACGAGTGGGACCTGATGGTCGACGTCAATCTGAAGGGCCTGCTGTACATGACGAAGGCCGCCCTGCCGCACCTGCTCGACGCCGCGGCGTCCGGCGGCCGCGGGGTCGCCGACGTGGTGAACGTCAGCTCGGTCGCCGGGCGGTCGGCCGCGCCGACGGTGGCGGTCTACAACGCCACCAAGTTCGGCGTGACGGCGGCCACCGAGTCCTGGCGCCAGGAGTACGCGCCGCACGGCGTGCGCTTCTCCGTGGTGGAGCCGGGCGCCGTGGACACCGAGCTCTTCGGCCACCAGCAGCAGCACGCCCAGGACGTCGAGAACGACCGGTTCGCCGGCGTGGAGAAGCTGCACCCCGAGGACATCGCAGACGCCGTCGCGTACATCGCCACGGGACCGCGCCGCCGCGCCGTCAACGAGGTCGTGATCCGCCCCACCGACCAGGCGTTCTGACCGCCGCCGCTCCCCCGCGCGCGGCCGGACCCGCCGCGCGCGACACCCCCGTACGCCACCCGCGTACGGCACCTCCGTACGACACCCCCTGTGGCGTCCCCGTACGAGATTCCGGAGAGAAGCCGACCATGAGCACCACCACCCCCGCCTACGCCGCCCCGTCAGCGGGCGCGCCGCTCGCGCCCACGACGATCACCCGCCGCGCCGTGCGCGGCGCCGACGTGCGCATCGCGATCAAGTACAGCGGCGTCTGCCACACCGACGTCGTCCAGACGTCCGACGGCTGGGGCAAGGGCCGCTACCCGATGGTCCCCGGCCACGAGATCACCGGCCTCGTCGTGGAGACGGGCCCCGACGCCACCAGGTACGCCGTCGGCGACCGCGTCGGCGTCGGCACGTACGTCGACTCCTGCCGCACGTGCGAGGCGTGCGAGGCCGGCCTTGAGGTGTACTGCCTGAACGGCTGCACCCCCACCTACAACGCCGTGGACCGGGACGGCGAGACGACGCAGGGGGGCTACTCGGGCGAGATCGTCGCCGACGAGCGGTACGTCGTCCGCATCCCCGACAGCCTGCCGCTGGACGCGGCCGCTCCCCTGCTGTGCGCCGGCATCACCACGTACTCGCCGCTCGTGCACTGGAAGGTGGGCCCCGGCACGCGGATCGCGGTCCTCGGCATGGGCGGCCTCGGACATGTCGCCGTGCAGCTCGCGCACGCCATGGGCGCCGAGGTCACCGTACTCTCGCGCACCCTCGGCAAGAAGGACGACGGGCTGCGGCTCGGCGCGGACCACTACTACGCGACCGAGGACCCCGCGACCTTCGAGAAGCTGGCCGGCAGCTTCGACATCGTCCTGTGCACCGTCTCAGGCGCGCTCCACTTCGACCGCTACCTGGGCCTGCTCAAGCTGGACGGCACCCTCGTCAACGTCGGCGCCCCCGACGAGGACATCACCATGAACAACTGGGCCCTCATCCCCGCACGCCGCTCCTACGCGGCGTCCTCGGCGGGCGGCATGCCGGAGATCCAGGAGATGCTCGACTTCTGCGGCGCGCACGGCATCACCGCGCAGATCGAGACCGTCCGCGTCCAGGACGTCAACGACGCGTTCGCGCGGCTCGAACGGTCCCAGGTCCGCTACCGCTTCGTCATCGACATGGCCTCGCTGGAAGCCTGAGCGAACCGGCAGGGCGGCCGGTGCGCGCGGGCGGCCGGCCGCTCAGTGGCGCTGCCCGGCGGCGTCCGGCCGCCCGGCGGGGGCGCCGTGGTGGCGGCGGTAGTGGCGGGCGACCCTGGCGCGGTTGCCGCACGACCTGGTGCACCACTCCCTGCGCGAGTGGTCCTTGACGAAGTACCGGTCGCAGCCGGGCGCGAGGCAGGCGCGCAGCCGGGCGCGCCGGGGCCCGGCGAAGAGCTCCACGGCCTGCCGCGCGACACAGGAGACGACGAGGTCGCCGTACCCGGCGTCCGTGCCGAGTTCCTCTGCCGGCTCCTCCCCCGCGGGCCAGGCGAGCACGGGCCAGACAGGCGCGAGGCCGCTGAGCCGGTTGACCGTCTCCACCGCCGCCTCCGGCGCCGGCGCGTCCGCGCCGGTGAACTGCGGGGGCGCGCCGGTGACTTCGGCGGCGAGGGCGCGCAGCGCCGCGCGCAGGTCGCAGAGGCGGCGGGCGTCCGCCTCGTCCAGCAGGACGGCGGGCGCGGCGCCCGTGCCCGGGGCGGCGGGGGCCGGCGCGGGGCCGCCGGCCGCGAGGGCGGGCAGCCGGGGCCCGATCGCGGCGACCCAGCACCCGGCCACGTCCGCGTCACCGACCAGGTCGTACATCGGGCCGCCCCGGTCGATGTGGACCGAGTTCATCAGCTCGACCGGCAGGGGTTCTCCCAGCAGGGCCTCGCGCAGGGCCGTCGCACGCTCCATGCCCCCAGCCTACCAACCCGCCTAATGCTTACGACTGAACCAAACATTTGACAGGCGCGAAAGAGTCATGCCACGATCCCTAACTACTGAAAGGCGCATCAAGCATTAGCCACTCGGTCGTTTCCCTCCCCGGCCGGGGGCGGTGCGGGCATGCGCGGGAACGTGCCGCACGGGCGGCCGTCGAACCACGAGAGAGGCGAGCGAGATGCCGCGACTTCCCCAGATCGACCCGGCGACCGCGACCGGCAAGGCGGCCGAGCAGCTGGCCGAGGCGCAGAAGGCCATGGGCTCGGTCCCGAACCTGATCAAGGTGCTGGCCAACAGCCCCGCGGCCGTCAAGGGGTACCTCGCCCTGAACGGCGCCCTGGCCGCGGGCGCGCTCCCGCACGCCGTGCGCGAGCGCCTCTCGATCCTCACGGCCGAGCTCAACGGCTGCGGCTACTGCCTGTCCGCCCACACCTTCATCGGCGGCGAGTTCGCCGGGATCGACGCCGCCGAGCTGGCCGCGGCCCGCGAGGGCCGCTCGTCCGACCCGCACATCGAGGCCCTGCTCGCGCTCACCCGCAGCGTCGTCGAGCAGCGCGGCCGGGGCGGCGAGCAGGCCGTCGCCGCGGCCCGCGCCGCGGGCGTCACCGACGCGGAGATCACCGAGGTCGTCGCCAACGTCGCCCTCAACATCCTGACCAACTACGTCAACGAACTGGCCGGAACAGACGTCGACTTCCCCGTGGTCGCCCCGCACGCCCACTGAGCGCGCACGGCGGCGCGCACGGGACGCCCCGGCCCGCCAGGGCCCCGGCCGCGGGGTCCCCTACGGGGCGTCCCAACGCGCCGCCAGCTCCTGCGGCTTGCGGAAGACCAGGCCGTACGGGGCGCTCGGCCGGTCCTGGTCGAGCCGCAGGCCCGGCAGGCGCTCGAAGCAGGCGCGCAGCGCGGTCACCGCCTCAAGCCGCGCGAGGTGCGCGCCGAGGCAGTAGTGCGGGCCGTGCGCGAAGGCCAGCTGGAGCCGGGAGTTGGCGCGCCGCGGGTCGAAGCGGTCCGGCTCGGGGAAGACCCCGGGGTCCCGGTTCGCCCCGGCGAGGGAGACGACGACGAGGTCGCCCTCGGCGATCCTGGCGCCGTAGAACTCCGCCTCGCGCGTGGCGTAGCGGTCGACGACCGCGGCGCCCGGCTCCAGCCGCAGGGACTCCTCGACCGCGCCGTCGAGGAGCGCGGGGTCGTCCCGTACGGCGTCGGCGCAGGACGGCTCGGACAGCAGGTGGTACAGGGCGTTGACGATCATGCCCTCGGTGGTCTCGATGCCGCCGAACAGCAGCACGGCGGCGTTCGAGGCGACCTCCGGCAGGCCGAGCCGGCCGGCCGCGCCCACCAGCAGCGAGCCGCCGTCCCCGGTCCGCAGGGTCGCGGCGACCGCCTCCCGCAGCGCCGCGTACGCGGCGGGGCCCTCGGCCCCCGCCTCCTCGCCCCGCGTGAGCCGGTCGACCGCGCGCACGATGGCGTCGTACCAGCCGAGCACCTCGGGCACGGGCACGTCGGCGAGCCCCAGCACGTCGGCCATCACCACGGCGGCGAGCGGCCCCGCGAAGCCGCGCCGCAACTCCCCGGCGCCCGCGGGCGCGAGCGCGTCGAGCAGCCGGTCGGCCTCGTCCCTGATCGTCTCGGCGAACGCCGCGTGCACGGCGCGCGGCTTGAACGGCTCCACGAACGGCTCGCGGTGGCGCGCGTGCGCGTCCCCGTCGAGCGAGAGCATGCTCGGCCCGATCACCCGGGCCGTGGTGAACCGGGGGTCGTCCACGGTGAACGTCTCCGCGTCCCGCATCACCCGCACCGCCGGCTCCCGCGCAGTCACCAGCCACCCGCCGAGCGCCTCCACCCACACCACCGGCCCCGCCGCCCGCAGCCGCGCGAGATGCGGATGCGGATCGGCGGCGAGGTCGGCAAGGGTGAGCACGTCGGCAGAGACCATCCGCCGAGCGTAGCCCCGGCGCACGGTGGCGTTGCCGGGCGCCCGGGCGACAGGTCTGACGCGAGGACCGGCCCGCCCCGGGAGGCGGGCCGGGCCCGGCGGGGTCAGGGGCGGGGGGCGTGGGAGACGAAGCGCGTCCAGGCGGCCCTGGGGAAGCCGAGGCGGGGGCCCGCGGCGTCCTTGGAGTCGCGGACGAGGACCGTCTCCGCGGCATCGGCGACCTCGACGCAGTCGGGGTTGTCGTTGCCGCTGTGGCTGCTCTTGAACCACACGAGCCCGTCGCCTGACCCAGCGGTGCGTTCGCGCATCATGTCTCTCCCAGCACCTTCTCGATGAACGCGGTCGACTCTCGGGGCGCGAGAGCCTGTGCCCGGATCATCCCATAGCGAAGTTGCAGTACCCGGACCCGTTTTGGGTCAGAGACGACCGGCGCGGGCAGCTGCCCCTCGCAGTAGCCGAGGGTGGTGCCGTCCTCCAGGCCGAGCAGCCGCAAGTCTCCGCTCATGCCGGCGTGCGTCTCGACGGCCGTCGGCATGACCTGGAGGGTGACGTTGCGCAGCCCGCCCACCTCCAGGAGGTGGTGCAGCTGCTCGCGCAGCACGCCCCGGCCGCCGAGCGGGCGCCTGAGGACCACCTCCTCCAGCACGAAGGAGAGCATCGGCAGCGGCTTGCGCTGGAAGATCGCCTTCCGGGCCATCCGCGCCTCGACCAGCCGGTCGATGTCGTCCGGCGGATAGGCGGGCAGCCGCATCTCGTAGAGCGCCCGCGCGTGCGCCGCCGTCTCCAGCAGCCCCGGCACGTTGTGGTTGCCGTACTGCCCTACCTCCACGGCCTCCGCCTCGACCTTGGTCAACTGCCGCACGCGGCGCGGGTACTTCGCCAGCGCCACGTCCCGCTTCATGCCGGCGATCCGGCCACCGGCCCCGAGGACCTCGTCCGCCCGGTCCAGATACTCCGGCTGGGGAATCCGGGAGCCGGTCTCGATCTTGTAGACGAGGTCGCCGCTGTAGCCGAGCGCGTCCGCCAGCTCCGCCGCCTTCAGCCCTGCGCTCTCCCGCCAGAGCCGCAACTGCCTCCCCACGGCGGCGAGTACGGCACTCGACTCGTCGTCCTCGGGGTCCGCGACCCCAGCCTGATCCACCACTTGGTCACGCATCGTGCACGCCTTCCTGTGTCATACCTCCGACGGAAAGGGCACGGTGTACCCCGGGGCAGGCGGCCCTGCACGAAGGACGGTCACTGCCCGTACGCCCGTGTTTACTCACAACAGTAGCGGTTGCAGAGCACGCTGTGTGACGACGCGGGAAAACCCGGCCGCTTCCCGCGCTGCCCGGTCCGCGGGTCCGCACAGGCGCCAGGACCGTGGTGCCATGGAGGCATGGAGCTGCGGGAGATGCGGACGTTCATCGCGGTGGTCGAGGCGGGCGGCCTGTCCGCGGCGGCGCGGCGGCTGCACCTCAGCCAGCCCGCCGTCTCGCAGACGGTGGCCGCGCTGGAGCGCGAGCTGGGCGTACCCCTGCTCGTGCGCGGCCGGGAGGGCGCACGCGCCACCGACGCGGGCATGACCCTGCTCGCCGAGGCGCGGGCCGTGCTCGCCCGCCACGACCGGGCCGTGGCGGCGGTCGCGGGACACGCGGCGCCCGGCGGCGGCCTGCTGCGCATCGGCATCCCCATCGAGCTGCCCGACGAGGTGCTGCTCCCCGCCATCGCCGAGCTGGCCCGCACCTGCCCGGGGACCACGGTCCGCGCCCGGCACCTGTCCACGGCGGACCAGCACACCGCGCTGCTGGCGGGCGAGTTGGAGATGGGACTGCTGCGCGAGCGTCCCGCGGGCCCCGCCCTGGACGCGGCGCTGGTGGTGGAGGAGCTGCTCGGCGTGCTGCTCTCGGCGCGGCGGACCGCCGAGCTCGCGGCGGCGGAGGGCCAGGAGGCTCCGGGGGTCAGGCTCGACGCGCTGGCCGGGCTCGACTGGGTCGGCTTCCCGCGCTCGGGCAGCCCCGCCTGGTACGACGAGGTGACGGCGGTGCTCCGCAGCCACGGCCTCGATCTCGGCCCCGAGGGCGCGCACGGGCAGGCGGGCATCCCGCATGTGAAGTTCGCCGCGGTCGGCGGCGGGCGCGCGTTCGCCCTCGCGCCGCCCGAGTGGTCCCAGCCGCTGCCGGAATTCGTCCGCTGGTCGCCGCTGGTGGGGCACCCCCTCGTCCGCAGGACCTGGGCGGCGTGGCCCGCGGAGGCGACGCGGCGGGACCTCGGGCTGCTGGTGACCGCGCTCGGACAGCACGTGCTCGGGTGAGCCGGCCGCGAAAGCGCAGGTCAGGCCGGTCAAAGCGGCGGGAATGGCACCCATGGGCAGCGGTAGTGGGAACCCGGGAAGCACCGGAGGCAGCCACCGCTTGCACCTCCCGTGAGAGCCGGGGCGTTCAGCCGCCCGGCCGGAACCGAGAGGTGGCGACGACCATGACGGGCAACGGGACGACGAACGGGGCAGCGGAGCGCACGGCCGCGGACAGCGGCGCGGAACTCGCCGGGCAGGTCGCCCTGGTGACCGGTGCGACCAGCGGCATCGGCAGGGCCACGGCCCTCGCCCTGGCCGGGCTCGGCGCCCGGGTCCTGGTGTCGGGCCGCGACGAGGAGCGCGGCGGACAGGTGGTCGCGGCCGTCAGGGCGGCAGGCGGCACGGCCGACTTCGTACGGGCCGACCTGCGCGACGAGGCGTCGGCGCGCGCCCTCGCGCGGCAGGCGACCGCGCTCGCCGGACGGGTGGACATCCTGGTGAACAACGCGGGCGTCTTCCCGTTCGGCCCCACTGCCGAGACCGCCGAGTACGACTTCGACGCGGTGTTCGGCACCAATGTGAAGGCCCCGTACTTCCTGGTGGCGGAGCTGGCCCCCGCCATGGCGGCGCGCGGCGGCGGCGCCGTCGTCAACGTGACCACGATGGTCGCGGAGTTCGGCGCGGCGGGCATGAGCCTCTACGGGGCGAGCAAGGCGGCTCTGCGGCTGCTGACGCAGGCGTGGGCGGCCGAGTTCGGGCCCAGCGGCGTCCGGGTGAACGCGGTGAGCCCGGGCCCCACCCGCACCGAGGGCACGGCCGGCATGGGCAGCGCGCTCGACGAGCTCGCGAAGGGCGGCCCCGCGGGGCGCACCGCGGGGCCCGAGGAGATCGCCGAGACGATCGCGTTCCTCGCGTCGCCGCGGGCGAGCTTCGTGCACGGGGCGCTGCTGCCGGTCGACGGCGGCCGGCTCGCGGTCTGAGCGGGTGCCCCCGAACGCCTGAGCCCCCGGGCCCGGCGCCGGGGCCTGGAGGGGCGCAGGCGTTCGAGGGGAGGAGCGCTCAGGCGTTCGGGTCGAAGGGGATGCCCTGCGGCTCGGAATTGTGCAGCGCGTCATTGAAACGGGCGTCGTTGATCTTGATGGTCGCCTCGCCGAAATCCGCGTTCATGAGTTTGTCGCGCAATCCCGCCGGATATCCGTTCCACCCGACAAGGCGCGGATAGAACCAGTTGCCCGTGGCATTCTCCGCGGGTTCGTCATTGCCGTTGGCGAAGCGGAAGTCGTGGGTCGATGCGCCGTCCTTGTGGTAGACGACCTTCGGGTGCGTGCCGTCGAAGCGTATGTCGGACGCGGGCGCCACCTGGTAGCCGGCGTGCTGGGACACCGAGACGTACCGGACCTGGTTGTCGTTGATCCACACCACGACGTGCTCCCAGTCGTGGGTGTGGCCGATGGCGAGCGGACCGAGCGTCGCCTGGTCCTTCTCGAAGTAGCTCGCGTACACGACCGCGCACCAGTCGTTGTTGCACTTCTCGCGCGAGTAGGTGTTGGAGTTGTCGAGCTGGGCGGGGTCGTGGCAGTGGCCGTTGACGTCGCCGCCCGGCTTGAGGCCCGGGTTGAGGGTGCCGTCGGGGCTGATGGCGGCGGTGGCGTAGCAGCCGTCGCCGTCGTAGTCGTACGCGGGCGAGAACGTCTGCTCCAGCCCGTCCGCGTTCTGCGGGAGCGAGGGCAGGACGTCCGCGCTCGCCTGTCCCGGCACCCCGACCACCAGCAGCGCGGCGCCGAGCGCGCCGGCGGCGAGCGGCCGCAGGAACCGCCCGCGCCCCTGGGGGCGCGCCGCCCCGCCGTGACCCACCATGAAAGTCCGCGTCCCGCGCACGCCGGCTCCTCAAGAAAAAAAGGGGGCGCCGACCATAGGCACCCGCATTCATCGCATTCCGTTTTCCCTGGTGCGGCGTCAGGCTAGCCGCGCGTCAAAGGAGTTGGCAAGGAAACTCCGGACGAAGAGATTCCCGGAACGCCACCACACCCGACATTCCCCGAAATCGCCGTGCACATTTCGGCGGGTCCTGGATTCCGGCCGCCGCCTCCCGTGGCGCGCCGCTCCTGAGGGCATCCGCCGCGCGGCACTCGTCGGACGGCCCGCAGGCGGGATGCATGGCGCGGGCGAAGCGGGTAATCCGTTCACCATGCTTGGCACTGGCAAAGGGCACGGAGAGCACGAGGCGCGCGGTGGCAGCGCCGCGGACGGCCGGGAGGCGCGGGGCGGGCGCGCCCCGGGCGAGGGTCCTGACGAGCGCGTGGAGCGGCAGGCTCCGCACTCGCCGGTCGGCCTGACGGAGAAGTCCTGGAAGGCGGTGCTGAAGGGCACGTTCAGAGAGTTCAAGAAGGACGAGCTGACCGACAAGGCCGCGGCGCTCACGTACTACAGCATCCAGGCGCTGTTCCCCGCGCTGCTCGCGCTGATCTCCCTGCTCGGCGTCGTCGGCCACTCGGCGACGCAGCAGGTGCTCGACGCCATCAAGAAGCTCGCGCCGGGACCCGCGAGGGACATCCTGACCACCGTGGTGGGGCAGTTGGAGGGGCGCGCGGGCGTCGGCTCCCTCATGGCCGTCGTGGGCCTGCTGCTCGCGGTGTGGTCGGCGTCTGGCTACGTCGCGGCGTTCATCCGCACCGCGAACGCCGTCTACGACGTGCCGGAGGGGCGCCCGCTGTGGAAGGTGCTGCCGGTGCGGCTCGGCGTGACCGTCGCGCTGATGGTGCTCGCCGTGGTCAGCGCGCTCATCGTGGTGTTCACCGGCGGCGTCGCCCGCCACGTCGGCGACGCCATCGGCCTGGGCGACACCTTCCTCACGGTGTGGTCGATCGCCAAGTGGCCGGTGCTCGTCATCCTGGTCACCGCCATGATCGGAATCCTGTACTGGGCGACGCCCAACGTGCGGATGCGCGGCGTGCGCTGGACCACGCCCGGCAGCTTCCTCGCACTGCTCGTCTGGGCCGTCGCCTCCGGCGGCTTCGCGCTGTACGTCGCCAACTTCGCCTCGTACAACAAGACGTACGGCACCTTCGCAGGTGTGATCGTCTTCCTGGTGTGGCTGTGGATCACCAATCTGGCGATCCTGCTCGGCCTGGAGTTCGACGCCGAGCTCAGCCGCCAGCGGGCCGTCGCCGGCGGCCACCCGGCGGACGAGGAGCCGTACCTCCAGCCGCGCGACACCCGGGAGTGGGACGAGGAGGACCGCGCGCGCCTGCGCGCCACGGCGCGCGCCCGCCGCTTCCGGGCGCCCAGGACAGAGCCCGGGCCCCGGGGGACGTGACCGGGCGCAGTACGGGTACCCGGCCGGGTGCGGGGGCCGGGCGGCGGCCGCGCCCCCGCCCGCGGAACCCGCACCGCACCGCGGACGGCAGGACACAGCAGGACAGCAGAACAGCACCGCGGACCGCACTCCGGACAGCCGAGAAAGACAGGGTGAGGAGCCATGGCATCAACCGATCTCCACCGCACCGACGGCGGGACGCAGGACTCGGTCAGCGAGCTGGTCCAGCGCGCCTCCCGCGAACTCTCCGAACTCGTCCGCGACGAGATGCGCCTCGCGCAGGCGGAAATGGCCCAGAAGGGCAAGCGCTTCGGCAAGGGCGGCGGCCTCTTCGGCGGCGCGGGACTCGTCGGGGTCCTCGCGCTCCAGGCGCTGACGGCCGCGGCGATCGCCGCGCTCGCCCTCGTGCTCGACGTGTGGGCCGCGGCCCTGATCGTCACCGGCGTGCTCGCGGCCACCGCCGCGCTGATGGCGGCGCTCGGCAGGCGGGAGATCGGCCGGGCCACCCCGCCCAAGCCCGAGCAGACGATGGACAGCGTCAAGGCCGATGTCGCCGAGATCAGGGAGAAGGCACACCGATGAGCCGGAACGACACCACACACACCACGGCGAACACCGAGACCACCGCAGGCACCGAACCCACTGCCGCGCACCCCGACGGGACCGCGGCAGAAACCACCGCTGCGGCCACCCCGGAGGAGCTGCGGGCGCGCGTCGAGGCGACCCGCCAGGAGCTCGGCGAGACCGTCGGGGCGCTCGCGGCGAAGGCCGACGTCAAGGCCCGCGTCCAGGAGAAGACGGACGCGGTGCGGCAGCGGGCCGCCGAGCAGTCCACTCGGCTGCGCGACCGCGCCGCGCAGGCGACCCGGACGGTGCAGGAGCGCACACCGGAGCCCGTACGCGAGAAGGCGGGCCAGGGCGCGCGCGCCGCGCGCGCCCACCGCGGCCCGCTGCTCGCCGCGGCGGGCGGCGCGCTCGCCGCGACCCTGCTGGTCGTACGCCGCACCCGCCGGCGCCGCGGCTGAGCACGACGCACCCCGGGGCACGCCCCGGCTTCGAGGGGGCGCCCGCCATGGGCGCCCCCTCGGCGTGCGCCCCCGGCCTCACCCCTGGCCCGCTGCCTCCAGCACCCCCAGCTCCCGCAGGCTCCGCGCCGTTTCCACGACCGTGGACTCGACGGGGCGCGGGCGCCAGCCGAGTTCCTCGCGTGCGCGGTCGTTGTGGATGACGGGGCGCGGCAGGTCCGCGCCCTCCGCCTCACGGGTGGGCACCCGCGCGGCGGACTCGCCGAGGGCGCGGCGCAGCACCCCCGCCACTTCGACGAAGCTGGTCGAGGGGCCGTCGGCGACGGCGAGGTAGCGCCGGCCCGCGGCCTCGGGCGCGGCCATCGCGCGCAGGTGCAGGTCGGCCACGTCCCGCACGTCGACCACGCCGAAGCGGGCGCGCGGCGCGACCGGCAGCGCCCCGTCGAGCATCGCCTTGACCAGCTGCGCCGAGGAGCCGAGGGCGCTGGTGAGCGTGGGCCCGAGGATGAACGTCGGGTTCACGACGACCAGCTCGGTGCCGCCGCCCTCCCGCTCCATCAGGTCCCACGCGGCACGCTCGGCGATCGCCTTGGAGCGCGGGTAGGGCGCGAGCCCGGGGGTGTCGGGGTCGGCCCAGTCGTCCTCGGTGTACTCGGCGCCCGCTTTCGGCGTGTAGCCGACCGCGGCGAACGACGACGTGAGCACCACCCGCCGCGCCCCCGCGTCCCGGGCCGCGCGCAGCACCCGCAGGGTGCCCTCGCGTGCGGGCACGATCAGCTCGTCCGGGTCGTCGGGCTGGGTCGCAGGGATGGGCGAGGCCACATGGTGGACCTCCGCGCACCCGTCCGCGGCCGCGGACCAGCCGCCGTCGGACATCAGGTCCGCGGCGACGACGTCGAGGCCCGCGTCGTCGGCGCCCCCGCGCCGCACCGCGGCCCGCAGGTCGGCCTCGCGGGCCAGGGAGCGCGCCGTCGCCCGCACCGGGCGCCCCGCGCGCAGCAGCGCGGCGATCAGCTGCGTGCCCAGGTAGCCGGAGCCGCCGGTGACCAGTACCCGGCTCATCGCGCCACCCCCAGCCTGCCGACGACGTCCACGAGCCGCCGTACCGCCTCGTCCTCGGCCGCGCCGTCCCCGCGGTCGCGCGCGTCCCACAGCGCCGCCTTCTCCCGCAGGTAGTCGAGGCGCGCGTGCTGCGCGGCGATCTCGCCCTCGATGCGCTCGGCGTGCCGCAGCAGCAGGTCGCGCTGCGCGCCCGCGGCCGACCTGCCGCGCGCCCGGTTCGCCAGGTAGGTGCGCATGTCGCCGATGCCCACGCCGACCGCGCGCAGGCAGGCCAGCGCGTCGAGGGTGTCGATGTCGCCCGTCCCGTAGCGCCGGTGCCCGCTGCGCTCGTCGCGGGCGATCGGCCCGACGAGCCCGACGTCCTCGTAGTAGCGCAGCGTCGGCTCGCTGAGCCCGCTGTGCCGGGACACGTCCTGAATCGTGTACGTCGTCATGCCGCGCAGCAGAACACACCTCAAGCGCTTGAGGTCAAGCACACCACGCCCCGCTCCCCCGCACACCGCCCCCGCTCCCCCGCACACACCACTCCACACCGCGCGGGACGCTACCCCGCGGGGTCGCGGCCGCCGGGGTCTTCCCGGCCCGGGGGCGGGGGCTCGGCCGGGGGCGAAGTGCCCTGACCCAAGGCAGAGTTGATGTCGAGGCGGCTCAGGACCTCCACCGCCGCCATGATCGTCTCCGCGTCGACGCCCACGAGCCTTTCGGCCAGTCTCGCCTCCGTCGCCTGGGCGACCCGGCGGAGCGTGTCCAGGCCCCGGCGCGTGGGCGCGATCAGCTGGACGCGCCTGTCGTCGCCGGTCGCGACCCGCTCCACCAGGCCCTGCTGGGCCAGCCTGCCGACCTGGCGCGTGACATGGGGATGCCGCACGCCGAGCCTGTACGCAAGCTCCCCGACCCGCAGGGGCTCCGGCGCGTCGGCGAGGACCCGCAGGAGCGCGAGGCCCGCCCGGTCGACGGGCATGCCGGCGGCCGCCACCAGCCGCTCGTGCACCTGGGTGCGCGTCAGGTTGTAGGCGAGCACGCTCAGGACGGACTGGAGCGCGGAGACGCTCTGAGCGCGGGACGCCCCCGACGCGCGGGACGGACGGGGCGGTCGAGGCGCCGGAGTTGATTCCACCCGGGCATCATGCCGGGCCGCACGTTTCCGGCCAACCATCCGGTTGATTGCCCGAGGCACCATTGCGCGGCTCCGGCGCGCGGCGTATCACGTACTTAGAGTACGTAACGAAGGAGAGAGCGCCATGCACATCGAGATCGACCAGGACAGGTGCTGCGCCGCAGGGCAGTGCGTCCTCGCCGCCGACGACATCTTCGACCAGCGGGACGAGGACGGTGTCGTCGTCCTGCTCGACGGCATCCCGGACGACGCCGAGGCCCTGGCACGCGCCCAGGAGGCGGCCGCCCTCTGCCCCGCGGGCGCGATCGCCGTCCACGGCTGACCAGGCACCACCGCACGGCACCGGCTCGCCCCCCACTTCACGTCAGGAGCACCGCACGATGACGGAGACCGCCCTGCACGACAGCGCCACCGGCGGCAAGGAAGCACCCCGCTACCCGCTCGCCCGCGCCACCGGCTGTCCCTTCGACCCGCCGCCCGCGCTCGCCGAACTCCGCGAGCACGAGCCCTTCACCCGCGTCCAGGTCTGGGACGGCACACCCGCCTGGCTCATCACCCGCTACCAGGACCAGCGCACCGTCCTCGCCGACGAGCGGTTCAGCGCCGACACCACCAAACCCGGCTTCCCCACCCAGAGCGCCGGCATCGCGGCCCGCCGCAGGAGCGGCAACCCGCTGCCGTTCATCTCCATGGACGACCCGGACCACAACCGGGTGCGCCGCATGTTCACCTCGTACTTCTCCGTGAAGCGCGCCCGCGCCCTCGTGCCGCGCCTGACGGAGATCATCGACGGCCTGCTCGACGACATGGAGCGCACCGGCGGCCCGGTCGACCTCGTCTCGTCGTTCGCGCTGCCGCTGCCCTCGCTCGTGATCGCGGAGATCCTCGGCGTGCCCCGCGCGGACCAGCACCTCTTCCAGAGCAGGTCCCGGGTGCTGATCTCGATGAACTCCACCGTCGAGGACACCATGCAGGCCATGAACGAACTCGGCGACTACCTCGGCACACTGATCGACGCCAAGGTGAAGGACCCGCAGGACGACCTCATCAGCAACGTCGCCACCGAGCACATGCTCACCGGCGCCACCACCCGCTCCCGCCTCGTCCAGGACGCGATGCTGCTGCTCATCGCGGGCCACGAGACGACCACCAATATGATCGCGCTCGGCACGCTCGCCCTGCTGCGCAACCCCGAGCAGCTGAAGGCCGTACGGGACGCCGAGGACCCCGCGGCCGTCGCGGGCGCCGTCGAGGAGATGCTGCGCTACCTCACCATCGTCCACACCGGCCGCAGGCGCATAGCCACCGAGGACGTCGAGATCTCGGGGCAGCTCATCCGCGCGGGTGAGGGCGTGATCCTCGCCAACGACGCCGCCAACCGCGACGCCACGGTCTTCGACGAGCCCGACGTCCTCGACGTCGCCAGGCCCAACGCCCGCCGCCACCTCGCCTTCGGCCAGGGCACCCACCAGTGCCTCGGGCAGAACCTGGCACGCCAGGAGCTCCAGCTCGCCTACCCGGCCCTGCTGCGCCGCTTCCCGACGCTCAGGCCCGCGATCGAGGAACAGGACATCCGCTACAAGCACGACGCCGTCGTCTACGGCGTCTACGAGCTGCCCGTCACCTGGTAGCCCCCTCGGGCGGTACGGGCCGGGGCCCGCGGATCCGCCCGCCGCGCCGCACGCCCGCACGGACCGGGCCCCGCCGCCGACCGCACCCAAGCACCCCCGCGGCCGGCGGCGGGGCCCTCCGCGTCAGAGCCCCCCGCCTGCGGCCCCCTGGCCTTGCGCCGCCGCACGCGCCGCGAGCCGCCGGTGGTGGCGTCCGCGCCGCCCCAGCACCACGACCGACAGCAGCGAGGCGGCCCCCGAAGCCAGCAGGATCGCGCCCTTCGCCGCGGTCAGCCGCGCGTCGCCCGGGTACGACAGCTCCGCGACGAGCAGCGACACCGTGAAACCGATCCCCCCGAGCACCCCGACGCCCGCGACGTCCGCCCAGCCGAGCGCCGGGTTGAGGTGCGCGCCGGTGAACCGCGCCGTCAGCCACGAGGCGCCCAGGATGCCGGCGAACTTGCCCGCGAGCAGCCCGGCGAGCACCCCCCAGGTGACGGCCGACGTCCAGAAGCCGCCCGCGCCGGAGAGCGACACGCCCGCCGCGAACAGCGCGAACACCGGCAGCGCCACCCCCGAGGAGAGCGGCCGCAGGACCTGCTCGGCCCGGTGCGAGGGCGAGACGGCCTCGCCGCCCCTCGCCTCCGTGCGCATCAGCAGCCCCATCGCCACCCCCGCGATCGTCGCGTGCACCCCCGAGGCGTGCGCCAGCGCCCAGACCACCACGGCGAGCGGTCCGAACAGCAGCCACCCGGGCACCGCGGCCCGCACCCGCGCCACCGCACGGCCACGGCCGCGCTGGAGCCACCCGAAGACCGCGAGGCCCACCGCGGCGAGCCCGAGCGCCAGCGGGTCGAGCCCCGTGGTGTACGCGAAGGCGATCACCACGACCGCGCACACGTCGTCCACCGTCGCGAGCGTCAGCAGGAACGTCCGCAGCGGCGCGGGCAGATGGCGGCCCGCCACCGCGAGCACGGCGAGCGCGAAGGCGATGTCCGTCGCCATCGGGATGCCCCAGCCGCCCGGCGCACCGCCGGGCGCGGCCGTGTTGACCGCGAGGAAGACGCCGGCGGGCACCACGACACCGCCGAGCGCGGCCACGATCGGCAGCGCGGCCCTGCGCGGGTCGCGCAACTCGCCGTGCACCAGCTCCTGTTTGAGCTCGTTGCCGACCACGAAGAAGAACACCGTGAGCAGCCCGTCCGTCGCCCACGCCTGCACGGACAGGTGCAGACCGAGCGCCGCGGGCCCGAAGGCGGCAGAGCTCAGCGACGTATAGGCCCAGGACAGGGGCGAGTTGGCCCACAGCAGCGCCACGACGGCGGCGCCGATCAGGAGGGAGCCGCCGACGGCATCGGAGCGCAGGGCAGCGGTGATCCGCGGGAGAGCGGGCATGGGAGGGACGTCTCCAGACATCTGCGGGGAGGACGGCGGGCGCCGGCGCGCTGCCGGGCGCCCGCCACGGCGGGTGGCGGACCGCTCAGCGGCCCCGCGGCGGGCGGACGCCGAGCACCGCGCCCCACGTGCTCACATAGCCGTTCGTGCCGATCGGCCGCCGGTCGAGCGGCGTCAGCACCCGCACCGGGAGGCCGGGCAGCGGCGCGGGGAGCGGGCCCGTGCGCTTCCGCATCCGCGCACCCCTCCCCGGGCGGTCTGCCGCCCCTCGCCCGTACACCACTGGTCCTCGCCGGTCAGCGTAACAACGCGCACACCGCGCCGCACCGCACACACGGCCGGGCACACCGGCCCCCGCACACGCCGAGGGGCCCCGCGCCCCGTCCCTGAGGACGGGGCGCGGGGCCCCTGGTGCATCAGCCGCGGCCCGAGGGCCGCCACCGGATCGCCGTACTTACTTGACGATCTTGGTGACCTGGCCGGCGCCCACCGTACGACCACCCTCACGGATGGCGAACTTCAGGCCCTCCTCCATGGCGACCGGCTGGATCAGCTGGACGGACATGGTGGTGTTGTCGCCCGGCATGACCATCTCGGTGCCCTCGGGGAGGGTCACGACGCCGGTCACGTCCGTGGTACGGAAGTAGAACTGCGGGCGGTAGTTGTTGAAGAACGGGGTGTGACGGCCACCCTCGTCCTTCGACAGGATGTAGGCCTGGGCCTCGAACTCGGTGTGCGGCGTGACCGAACCGGGCTTGATGATGACCTGGCCGCGCTCGACGTCCTCGCGCTTGATGCCGCGGAGGAGCAGACCGACGTTCTCACCGGCCTGGCCCTCGTCGAGCAGCTTGCGGAACATCTCGATGCCCGTGACCGTGGTCGTGGTCTTCTCGGTCTTGATGCCGATGATGTCCACGGTCTCGTTGACCTTGAGGATGCCGCGCTCGATACGACCGGTGACGACGGTGCCACGACCGGTGATCGTGAAGACGTCCTCGATCGGCATCAGGAACGGCTTGTCGACGTCGCGCTCGGGCTGCGGGATGGCCTCGTCGACGGCCTTCATCAGGTCGAGGACGGTCTGGCCCCACTCCTTGTCGCCCTCAAGCGCCTTGAGCGCCGAGACCTTGACGACCGGGACGTCGTCGCCCGGGAACTCGTACTCGGTGAGGAGCTCGCGGACCTCGAGCTCGACGAGCTCCAGGATCTCCTCGTCGTCCACCATGTCGGCCTTGTTCAGGGCGACGACGATGTACGGGACGCCGACCTGGCGGGCCAGGAGCACGTGCTCCTTGGTCTGCGGCATCGGGCCGTCGGTGGCGGCGACCACGAGGATGGCGCCGTCCATCTGCGCCGCACCCGTGATCATGTTCTTGATGTAGTCGGCGTGACCCGGGCAGTCGACGTGCGCGTAGTGACGCGTCTCCGTCTGGTACTCGACGTGCGCGATGGAGATGGTGATACCGCGCTGGCGCTCCTCAGGAGCCTTGTCGATCTGGTCGAACGCCGAGGCCTCGTTGAGCTCCGGGTACGCGTCGTGCAGCACCTTGGTAATGGCGGCCGTGAGGGTCGTCTTACCGTGGTCGATGTGACCGATGGTGCCGATGTTGACGTGCGGCTTAGTCCGCTCGAACTTCGCCTTCGCCACTGGGGTCCTCCTGTGGAGTGGTTCTGTACGCCTTACTCATCGGCGCCAGGGTGATCTTTGCTGGGATGCCGGTCGGCCCGGAGCACTCCCCCAGGAGACGGCGGATGACGCCGATCCTGCGGGAAATGCCCCCTGGCTTCCCGGTGACAAGCCTAGAGCGTGCAGGCACGCGGGCGATTCGCCCGGTGGACTACTCGCCCTTGGCCTTCGCGATGATCTCCTCGGCGACGTTCCGGGGAACCTCGGCGTAGGAGTCGAACTGCATCGAGTAGCTTGCGCGACCCGAGGTCTTGCTGCGGAGGTCTCCGACGTAGCCGAACATCTCCGAGAGCGGCACCAGGCCCTTGACGACCCGGGCACCGGCCCGCTCCTCCATGGCCTGGATCTGGCCACGGCGGGAGTTGATGTCGCCGATCACGTCGCCCATGTAGTCCTCGGGCGTGGTGACCTCGACGGCCATCATCGGTTCGAGGAGAACCGGGGACGCCTTGCGCGCGGCCTCCTTGAAGGCCTGCGAACCGGCGATCTTGAAGGCGAGTTCGGACGAGTCGACCTCGTGGAACGCACCGTCGAGCAGGATGACGCGCACGCCCGTCATCTCGTACCCGGCGACGATGCCGAACTGCATCGCCTCCTGGGCACCGGCGTCCACCGAAGGGATGTACTCCTTCGGGATGCGGCCACCGGTGACCTTGTTCACGAACTCGTACGACGCGTCGCCGCCCTCGATGGGCTCGATCGCGATCTGCACCTTCGCGAACTGACCGGTGCCACCGGTCTGCTTCTTGTGCGTGTAGTCGACGCGCTCGACCACCTTGCGGATGGTCTCGCGGTACGCGACCTGCGGCTTGCCGACGTTGGCCTCGACGCGGAACTCGCGCTTCATCCGGTCGACCAGCACCTCGAGGTGAAGCTCGCCCATACCGCCGATGACGGTCTGGCCGGTCTCCTCGTTGGTGTGCACCTGGAAGGACGGGTCCTCCTCGGCGAGGCGCTGGATGGCGACACCCAGCTTCTCCTGGTCGCCCTTGGACTTGGGCTCGATCGCGACCTCGATGACCGGCGCCGGGAAGTCCATGGACTCCAGGATCACCGGCTTCTTCTCGTCGCTCAGCGTCTCACCGGTGGTGGTCTGCTTCAGGCCCATCACGGCGACGATGTCGCCGGCGCCCACCGACTCGATCTCCTCACGCTTGTTCGCGTGCATGCGGTAGATCTTGCCGATGCGCTCCTTGCGGCCCTTCACGGAGTTCAGCACGGCCGAACCCGCCACGAGGCGCCCGGAGTACACGCGGACGAAGGTGAGCTTGCCCAGGTGCGGGTCGCTCATGATCTTGAACGCCAGCGCGGAGAGCGGCTCGTCGTCGGACGGCTTGCGCGCGATGACCTGCTCCGGGTCCTTCACGTCGTGGCCCTCGATGGCCTCGACGTCCAGGGGGGAGGGCAGGTAGCGCACGACGGCGTCGAGCAGGGGCTGGACGCCCTTGTTCTTGAACGCCGTGCCGCAGAACACCGGGGTGACCGTGGTGTCGTCGGACTTGCCGGAAGCGATCGTGATGCGGCGGATCGCCGCGTACAGCTGGTCCACGGAGGGCTCCTCGCCCTCCAGGTACAGCTCCATGATCTCTTCGTCGTTCTCCGCGACGGTCTCCAGCAGCTTGCCGCGCCACTCGTCGGCCGCCTCGGTGTGCGTGGCCGGGATGTCGACGACGTCGTACATCTCGCCCTTGGCCGCCTCGGCGGACCAGACCAGGGCCTTCATCGTCACGAGGTCGATGACGCCCTTGAAGTCGGCCTCCGCGCCGATCGGCAGCTGCATCACGATCGGGGTCGCGCCGAGGCGGTCCGTGATCATGTCGACGCAGCGGTGGAACTCGGCGCCGGTGCGGTCGAGCTTGTTGACGAAGCAGATGCGGGGCACGCCGTAGCGGTCGGCCTGGCGCCACACCGTCTCGGACTGCGGCTCCACACCGGCGACACCGTCGAAGACGGTGACGGCACCGTCGAGCACGCGCAGCGAACGCTCCACCTCGACGGTGAAGTCGACGTGGCCCGGCGTGTCGATGATGTTGATGGTGTGGTCGACCTCGTCGAGCGGCCAGTGACAGGTCGTCGCGGCGGACGTGATCGTGATGCCGCGCTCCTGCTCCTGCTCCATCCAGTCCATGGTGGCAGCGCCGTCGTGGACTTCACCGATCTTGTACGAGACACCGGTGTAGAACAGGATCCGCTCGGTGGTGGTCGTCTTGCCCGCGTCGATGTGGGCCATGATCCCGATGTTGCGGACCCTGGCCAGGTCAAGCGAAGTGGTGGCCATAAGGCTCAGTCTTCTCTCGGTCTCGATGTGGGGTGCGACTACCAGCGGTAGTGCGCGAAGGCCTTGTTGGACTCGGCCATCTTGTGCGTGTCCTCGCGCTTCTTGACCGAGGCGCCGAGGCCGTTGGAGGCGTCGAGCAGCTCGTTCATCAGACGCTCGGTCATGGTCTTCTCGCGGCGGGCCCGCGAGTAGCCGACCAGCCAGCGCAGCGCCAGGGTGGAGGCGCGGCCGGGCTTGACCTCGATCGGCACCTGGTAGGTCGCACCACCGACACGGCGGGACTTGACCTCAAGAGCCGGCTTGACGTTCTCCAGCGCGCGCTTGAGCGTGATGACCGGGTCGTTGCCGGTCTTGTCGCGCAGGCCCTCCATGGCGCCGTACACGATCCGCTCTGCGGTGGAGCGCTTGCCGTTCAGCAGGATCTTGTTGATGAGGGAGGTGACAAGAGGAGAGCCGTAGACCGGGTCGATGATGACCGGGCGCTTCGGGGCGGGGCCCTTACGAGGCATTCTTACTTCTCCTTCTTGGCGCCGTAGCGGCTGCGGGCCTGCTTGCGGTTCTTGACACCCTGGGTGTCGAGCGAGCCACGGATGATCTTGTAGCGAACACCCGGCAGGTCCTTCACACGGCCGCCGCGCACGAGCACGATGGAGTGCTCCTGCAGGTTGTGCCCCTCACCCGGGATGTACGCCGTGACCTCGATGCCCGAGGTCAGACGCACACGCGCGACCTTGCGCAGGGCCGAGTTCGGCTTCTTCGGGGTGGTCGTGAACACACGCGTGCAGACCCCGCGGCGCTGAGGGGAGCCCTCAAGTGCGGGGGTCTTGTTCTTCTCGACCTTGTCCTGCCGGCCCTTGCGGACCAGCTGCTGGATCGTAGGCACTACTTCTCCGATTCTGTGTGCCGTTCGTAAAGCTAACCTGGAACATCGCCGACCCACGCGGTCGGGTGTGTCGAATACCGTGCACCCCCGCCGGCGAGCGGGGAAAGCGCAGATTGCGGTGGCCGTGTTGATGAACCCCCCACGCGGCTGAGGACACGCGCGAGAGCCCAGGCACACCCCAGGCACAGAGTCGAGCGTACCCACCCGGTCGACCCAGGTCAAAACGCTAAGTCCTACCCGCTCTACGCCCACGACGAACACCCGGGCCCCGAGAGCCTTTTCGAGCCCTCGGCGCCCTCGGGAAAGAGCCCGGAAAGAGCGCCGAAAGAGCCCGGCAGGCGCCCGCGTAACAGCCGGGAAAGCCCGGAGGGCGGCCGTCCCCCTGGGGAACGGCCGCCCTCCGGCTCACTCACTCACCGGCATCCGCGGCTCACTGGTTGTACGGACCGTAGTCGTAGTCCTCCAGCGGGACGGCCTGGCCGGAGCCCGTGCCGAACGGCGAGTAGTCGATGTCGTCGTAGCCGACGGCCGAGTACATCGCGGCCTTGGCCTCCTCGGTCGGCTCGACCCGGATGTTGCGGTAGCGGGACAGGCCCGTACCGGCCGGGATGAGCTTGCCGATGATGACGTTCTCCTTGAGGCCGATCAGGGAGTCCGACTTGGCGTTGATCGCCGCGTCGGTGAGGACCCTGGTCGTCTCCTGGAAGGACGCCGCCGACAGCCACGACTCGGTCGCGAGCGACGCCTTGGTGATACCCATCAGCTGCGGGCGGCCGGAGGCCGGGTGGCCGCCTTCCCGCACCACACGACGGTTCTCGGTCTCGAACTTCGAGCGCTCGACCAGCTCGCCGGGCAGCAGCTCCGCGTCGCCCGACTCGATGATCGTCACCCGGCGCAGCATCTGCCGGATGATGATCTCGATGTGCTTGTCGTGGATCGACACACCCTGCGAGTTGTAGACCTTCTGGACCTCGCCGACCAGGTGGACCTGGACCGCGCGCTGGCCGAGGATGCGCAGCACGTCGTGCGGGTTGGTGGCACCCACGGTGAGCTTCTGGCCCACCTCGACGTGGTCGCCCTCGCCGACCAGCAGACGGGCGCGCTTCGAGATGGGGAAGGGCGTCTCGTCGCTGCCGTCGTCCGGCGTGACGATGATCTTCTTGGTCTTCTCGGTCTCCTCGATCCGGACGCGGCCCGCCGCCTCCGAGATCGGGGCGACACCCTTGGGCGTACGGGCCTCGAACAGCTCGACGACACGCGGCAGACCCTGCGTGATGTCGTCACCTGCCACACCACCGGTGTGGAAGGTGCGCATCGTCAGCTGGGTGCCGGGCTCACCGATGGACTGGGCGGCGATGATGCCGACCGCCTCACCGATGTCGACCAGCTTGCCGGTGGCCAGCGAGCGGCCGTAGCAGAAGGCGCAGGTGCCGACCGCGGACTCACAGGTCAGGACCGAACGGGTCTTGACCTCCTCCACGCCCGCAGCGACCAGCGCGTCGATGAGCACGTCACCGAGGTCGACGTTGGCGGGGGCGATGACCTTGCCGTCCACCACGACGTCCTCGGCGAGCATCCGCGCGTACACGGACGTCTCGACGTCCTCCGCCTTGCGCAGCACGCCGTCCGTGCCCCGGTCCGCGATCCGCAGCTTGAGGCCGCGGTCGGTGCCGCAGTCCTCCTCGCGGATGATCACGTCCTGCGAGACGTCCACCAGACGACGGGTCAGGTAACCCGAGTCGGCGGTACGCAGCGCGGTGTCGGCCAGACCCTTGCGGGCACCGTGCGTGGAGATGAAGTACTCCAGCACGGACAGGCCCTCGCGGAACGACGCCTTGATGGGACGCGGGATCGTCTCGTTCTTGGCGTTGGACACCAGACCGCGCATACCGGCGATCTGACGCATCTGCATCATGTTTCCGCGCGCACCCGAATTCACCATCATGAAGATGGGGTTGGTCTTCGGGAAGTTCTCGTTCATGGCCTCGGCGACCTCGTTGGTCGCCTTCGTCCAGATCGCGATGAGCTCCTGCGTGCGCTCGTCCTTCGTGATCAGACCGCGCTCGTACTGCTTCTGGACCTTCTCGTCCTGCGCCTCGTACCCGGCGACGATCTCCTTCTTCGCCTCGGGGACGACCACGTCGGAGATGGCCACGGTGACACCGGAGCGGGTGGCCCAGAAGAAGCCCGCCGCCTTCAGGTTGTCGAGCGTCGCCGCCACGATCACCTTCGGGTAGCGCTCGGCGAGGTCGTTGACGATCTCGGAGAGCTGCTTCTTGCCGACCGAGTAGTCCACGAACGGGTAGTCCTCGGGCAGCAGCTCGTTGAAGAGCGCGCGCCCCAGGGTCGTCCGCAGCCTGAACGGGTCGCCGGGCTGCCACTGCGTGTCCGGCTCGCCGTCCTCGTTCGGCGGGGGTGTCCAGCCGCGCGGCGGGATGGTGCCCACCGGGAAGCGGATGTCGACCTTCGCCTGGAGCGAGAGCTCGCGGCTGTCGAACGCCATGGTGGCCTCGGCCGTCGAGCCGAAGGACCGGCCGGCGCCGATGACCTCGCGCTCCTCCTCGTCCGTCGTGAGGAAGAACAGGCCGAGCACCATGTCCTGGGTCGGCATGGTGACGGGACGGCCGTCGGCCGGCTTCAGGATGTTGTTCGAGGACAGCATCAGGATGCGGGCCTCGGCCTGCGCCTCCGCGGACAGCGGCAGGTGCACGGCCATCTGGTCGCCGTCGAAGTCCGCGTTGAACGCGGTGCACACGAGCGGGTGGATCTGGATGGCCTTGCCCTCGACCAGCTGCGGCTCGAAGGCCTGGATGCCGAGGCGGTGCAGGGTCGGCGCGCGGTTGAGCAGCACGGGATGCTCGGCGATGACCTCTTCGAGGACGTCGTAGACGACCGTGCGGCCGCGCTCGACCATGCGCTTCGCCGACTTGATGTTCTGCGCGTGGTTCAGGTCGACCAGGCGCTTCATCACGAACGGCTTGAACAGTTCGAGCGCCATCGCCTTCGGCAGACCGCACTGGTGCAGCTTGAGCTGCGGACCGACGACGATCACGGAACGCGCCGAGTAGTCGACGCGCTTGCCGAGGAGGTTCTGGCGGAAGCGGCCCTGCTTGCCCTTGAGCATGTCGGACAGCGACTTCAGCGGACGGTTGCCTGGGCCCGTGACCGGGCGGCCGCGGCGGCCGTTGTCGAAGAGGGCGTCCACGGCCTCCTGGAGCATGCGCTTCTCGTTGTTCACGATGATCTCGGGGGCGCCGAGGTCGAGAAGCCGCTTCAGGCGGTTGTTGCGGTTGATGACGCGGCGGTACAGGTCGTTGAGGTCGGAGGTCGCGAAGCGGCCGCCGTCCAGCTGCACCATCGGACGCAGGTCCGGCGGGATGACCGGCACGCAGTCCAGCACCATGCCCTTGGGGCTGTTGCTGGTCTGCAGGAACGCGGAGACGACCTTGAGGCGCTTGAGCGCGCGGGTCTTCTTCTGGCCCTTGCCGGTGCGGATGATCTCGCGGAGGCGCTCGGCCTCCTCGTCGAGGTCGAAGGACTCCAGGCGCTTCTGGAGCGCGGCCGCGCCCATCGAGCCGTCGAAGTACGTGCCGAAGCGGTCACGCAGCTCGCGGTAGAGGAGCTCGTCGCCCTCCAGGTCCTGCACCTTGAGGTTCTTGAAGCGGTTCCAGACCTCGTCGAGGCGGTCGATCTCGCGCTGCGCGCGGTCGCGCAGCTGCTTCATCTCGCGCTCTGCGCCCTCGCGCACCTTGCGGCGCACGTCGGCCTTGGCGCCCTCGGCCTCCAGCTCGGCCAGGTCGGTCTCGAGCTTCTTGGCGCGGGCCTCCAGGTCGGAGTCGCGGCGGTTCTCGACCTGCTGCCGCTCGACGGAGACGTGCGCCTCCAGCGACGGCAGGTCACGGGTGCGGCGCTCCTCGTCCACGTACGTGATCATGTACGCGGCGAAGTAGATGACCTTCTCCAGGTCCTTCGGCGCCAGGTCGAGCAGGTAGCCGAGGCGCGAGGGAACGCCCTTGAAGTACCAGATGTGGGTGACGGGAGCGGCCAGCTCGATGTGGCCCATCCGCTCGCGGCGCACCTTGGCGCGCGTGACCTCGACGCCACAGCGCTCACAGATGATGCCCTTGAAGCGGACACGCTTGTACTTGCCGCAGTAGCACTCCCAGTCCCGGGTGGGGCCGAAGATCTTCTCGCAGAAGAGTCCGTCCTTCTCGGGCTTGAGCGTGCGGTAGTTGATGGTCTCCGGCTTCTTGACCTCGCCGTGGGACCAGGTACGGATGTCGTCCGCGGTGGCGAGGCCGATCCGCAGCTCGTCGAAGAAGTTGACGTCGAGCACTATGCGTCAATCCCTCTCAGGGTTGTGTCTGAAGGTCTGATGGGGGTCCCTCCACGCGGAGCGTGGAGGAGGGTCCGAGGTGGCCGGCCTGCGCCCGGGGCGGACGCGGGCCGGCCGACCCGTCAGACCTCTTCGACGCTGCTCGGCTCCCGCCGGGACAGGTCGATGCCGAGCTCCTCCGCCGCACGGAACACGTCCTCGTCCGTGTCCCGCATCTCGATGGACATGCCGTCCGAGGACAGCACCTCCACGTTGAGGCAGAGCGACTGCATTTCCTTGATGAGGACCTTGAAGGACTCGGGAATGCCGGGCTCGGGGATGTTCTCGCCCTTGACGATGGCCTCGTAGACCTTCACGCGGCCGGTGACGTCGTCGGACTTGATCGTGAGGAGTTCCTGGAGCGCGTAGGCGGCGCCGTACGCCTCGAGCGCCCACACCTCCATCTCGCCGAAGCGCTGACCACCGAACTGCGCCTTACCACCCAGGGGCTGCTGGGTGATCATGGAGTACGGGCCGGTCGAGCGGGCGTGGAGCTTGTCGTCGACCAGGTGGTGCAGCTTGAGGATGTACATGTACCCGACCGAGATCGGGTCCGGGAACGGCTCGCCGGAGCGGCCGTCGAACAGGCGCGCCTTGCCGGTCGGCTGCACCATGCGCTCACCGTCCCGGTTCGGGATGGTGTGCTCGAGCAGGCCGGCCAGCTCGTCCTCGCGGGCACCGTCGAAGACCGGGGTCGCCACGTTGGTACGCGGCTCGACCTGGTCGGCGCCGATGGCCTGGAGGCGCTGGGCCCACTCCTCGCCGAGCGAGGAGACGTCCCAGCCCTGGCTGGCGAGCCAGCCGAGGTGGATCTCCAGCACCTGCCCCGGGTTCATGCGGGACGGGACGCCCAGCGGGTTGAGGATGATGTCGACCGGGGTGCCGTCCTCAAGGAACGGCATGTCCTCGATCGGCAGGATCTTCGAGATGACGCCCTTGTTGCCGTGGCGTCCTGCCAGCTTGTCGCCGTCCGTGATCTTGCGCTTCTGCGCCACGTACACGCGGACCAGCTGGTTGACGCCGGGCGGCAGCTCGTCGCCCTCCTCGCGGTCGAAGACGCGGACGCCGATGACCTTGCCGGTCTCGCCGTGCGGCACCTTCAGCGAGGTGTCGCGGACCTCGCGGGCCTTCTCGCCGAAGATCGCGCGCAGCAGCCGCTCCTCGGGCGTCAGCTCCGTCTCGCCCTTGGGCGTGACCTTGCCGACGAGGATGTCGGTGTCGCGGACCTCGGCGCCGATGCGGATGATGCCGCGCTCGTCCAGGTCGGCGAGGACCTCCTCGGAGACGTTCGGGATGTCCCGGGTGATCTCCTCGGGGCCGAGCTTGGTGTCGCGGGCGTCGACCTCGTGCTCCTCGATGTGGATCGAGGAGAGGACGTCGTCCTGCACCAGGCGCTGGCTGAGGATGATCGCGTCCTCGTAGTTGTGGCCCTCCCACGGCATGAACGCGACCAGGAGGTTCTTGCCGAGCGCCATCTCGCCCTGCTCGGTGGCCGGGCCGTCGGCGAGCACCTGGCTCTCGACGACCCGGTCGCCCTCGGAGACGACGACCTTCTGGTTGACCGAGGTGCCCTGGTTGGAGCGGAAGAACTTCGCGATGCGGTACGTGGTGTACGTGCCGTCGTCGTTGGTGACGGTGATGTAGTCCGCGGAGACCTCCTGGACCACACCCGCCTTCTCCGCCTTGATGACGTCGCCGGCGTCGACCGCGCAGCGGTACTCCATGCCGGTGCCGACGAGCGGCGCCTCTGAGGTGATCAGCGGCACGGCCTGGCGCATCATGTTCGCGCCCATGAGGGCGCGGTTGGCGTCGTCGTGCTCCAGGAACGGGATCATGGCCGTCGCGACGGACACCATCTGGCGCGGCGAGACGTCCATGTAGTCGACGTCCTCGCCCGGCACGTAGTCGACCTCGCCGCCGCGGCGGCGGACCAGCACGCGGGTCTCCTCGAACCGCAGCTCGTCGGTGAGCGGCGCGTTGGCCTGCGCGATGACGAAGCGGTCCTCCTCGTCCGCGGTCAGGTAGTCGACCTCGTCGGTGACGACGCCCTCGGTGACCCGGCGGTACGGCGTCTCGACGAAGCCGAACGCGTTGACCCGGCCGTACGAGGCGAGCGAGCCGATCAGGCCGATGTTCGGGCCTTCGGGCGTCTCGATCGGGCACATGCGGCCGTAGTGCGACGGGTGCACGTCACGGACCTCGAAGCCGGCCCGCTCACGGGAGAGGCCACCCGGGCCGAGCGCCGACAGGCGGCGCTTGTGGGTGAGCCCGGAGAGCGGGTTGTTCTGGTCCATGAACTGCGACAGCTGGCTGGTGCCGAAGAACTCCTTGATGGAGGCGACGACCGGCCGGATGTTGATCAGGGTCTGCGGCGTGATCGCCTCGACGTCCTGCGTCGTCATGCGCTCGCGCACGACGCGCTCCATCCGCGCGAGGCCCGTGCGGACCTGGTTCTGGATGAGCTCGCCGACGTTGCGCAGGCGGCGGTTGCCGAAGTGGTCGATGTCGTCGGTCTCTACGACGATCTCCGCGCCGCTGGAGCTGACCGTCTCGGTCTCGCCCGCGTGCAGCTTGACCAGGTACTTGATCGTCGCGATGACGTCGTCGGTGGTGAGCACGCCGGCGTCGAGCGGCGCGTCGGCGCCCAGCTTCTTGTTGACCTTGTAGCGGCCGACCTTCGCGAGGTCGTAGCGCTTCGGGTTGAAGTAGAGGTTCTCCAGCAGCGTCTGGGCGGCCTCGCGCGTGGGGGGCTCGCCCGGGCGGAGCTTGCGGTAGATGTCGAGCAGCGCGTCGTCCTGGCCCTGGGTGTGGTCCTTCTCCAGGGTGGCGCGCATCGACTCGTACTCGCCGAACTCCTCGAGGATCTGCTCGGTGGTCCAGCCGAGCGCCTTGAGCAGGACGGTGACGGACTGCTTGCGCTTGCGGTCGATGCGGACGCCGACCATGTCGCGCTTGTCGATCTCCATCTCCAGCCAGGCACCCCGGGACGGGATGATCTTGGCGGAGTAGATGTCCTTGTCGGACGTCTTGTCGATGGAGGAGTCGAAGTAGACGCCCGGCGAGCGCACGAGCTGCGACACCACGACACGCTCGGTGCCGTTGATGACGAAGGTGCCCTTGTTCGTCATGAGCGGGAAGTCACCCATGAAGACCGTCTGGGACTTGATCTCGCCGGTCTCGTTGTTCGTGAACTCGGCGGTGACGAACAGCGGAGCCGCGTACGTGAAGTCGCGCTCCTTGCACTCGTCGATCGAGTTCTTCGGGGGCTCGAAACGGTGGTCGCGGAACGTCAGCGACATCGACCCGGAGAAGTCCTCGATCGGGGAGATCTCTTCGAAGATCTCCTCAAGACCGGACTTCCTTGGGACGTCCTGTCCGTTGTCGAGAGCCGCCTCGACGCGAGCCTTCCACGCGGCGTTGCCGAGCAGCCAGTCGAAGCTCTCGGTCTGGAGCGCGAGAAGGTTCGGAACCTCAAGGGGCTCCTTGATCTTTGCAAAGGAGATGCGCAGCGGGGCGGTGCTTGCGCCGTTGTTCGTATTCGTGGTCGAGGCGTTGCGCGAGGCGGCCAAGAGGGGGTCCTTCCGAGGGCTCGGACTCACTACGCGCGTACCGGTCCCTCGCAGACACGGAGAGGGAAAGCCCTGGTCAGAGCCTTCGATCGCCGGTGTTCTTACGAGAGGGTGCCCCTGGTGACGGGCAGGGGACAGCTAACAGGCAGCGCAAAGGGACAGTGTAGCCACTTGGCACACTGATGTCCAGAGCGGGTTGTGGGAGACCCTCGTTGTCCTCAACACCCTCGCTGCTGCTGCCGGCCCGTACACCGGCCCTGCCCGGCCGGAGCCGCCGCAGAGCCGTGGCGCTTGAGCGCCATCCCCTTACTTCCCACATCGCCCGCGATCCATGCCTCGGAACCGGATCGACTGTGACGACGCGACCACGAGAATTGCGCGCCTGCCGCGGTTCGTCAAGGCCCCCCGCCCTCCGGGCCCCGCCCCGGAAACCCGGCTCTGAGCTCGGGAAGCCCCCCGGGCCGCAGACGATGATCACCCTAGCGCCAGGCGGGGGGAACGCAAGCCGACCGCCGCGGGCACGGCGAGGGGCGACCACCCGGATGGGTGATCGCCCCTCGCGTCAACACGGTGCGCGGCCGTCAGCCGCGCGTCCGGCGCCCTCGGGCGCCAGGGTTCACTTGACCTCGACGGAGGCGCCGGCGCCCTTGAGGGACTCGGCGGCCTTGTCGGCGGCGTCCTTGGCGACCTTCTCGAGGACGGGCTTCGGGGCGCCGTCCACGAGGTCCTTGGCCTCCTTGAGGCCGAGCGAGGTGAGCTCGCGCACGACCTTGATGACCTGGATCTTCTTGTCGCCCGCACCGGTCAGGATGACGTCGAACTCGTCCTGCTCGGCAGCGGCCTCGGCGGCCGGGGCACCCGGGCCCGCGACGGCGGCGGCGGCGACCGGAGCGGCGGCGGTGACGTCGAACTTGTCCTCGAAGGCCTTCACGAACTCGGAGAGCTCGATGAGGGTCATCTCCTCGAACTGCGCGAGCAGGTCGTCCTGGCTGAGCTTCGCCATGATGGCGGTCCTTCCACTAAATCGGCTGGTGCCGGGTGTACATGTCGGCGGGCACAGGGCCCGCAGCGGCCTTGCGGCCAGAACGCCGAGTTACTCGGCACCGCCCTGCTCGTCGGCTTCCTTCTTGGCCCGAAGCGCCTCCGCGGTGCGGACGAACTTCGAGGGGAGCGCCTGGAAGAGCGCGGCAGCCTGCGAGGGCTTGGCCTTCATGGCGCCCGCCAGCTTGGCGAGCAGAACCTCGCGGGACTCGAGGTCCGCAAGCTTCTTGATCTCGTCGGCGGACATCGCCTTGCCGTCAAGGACACCGCCCTTGATGACGAGGTTCGGGTTGTCCTTGGCGAAGTCACGAAGACCCTTCGCCGACTCCACCGGGTCACCGGTGACGAAGGCAACAGCCGTCGGACCCGCGAACAGGTCGTCCAGCGTGTTGATCCCGGCCTCGTTGGCCGCGATCTTGGTCAGCGTGTTCTTCACCACGGCGTACTGGGCGTTCCCACCGAGCGAGCGGCGCAGCTCCTTGAGCTGCGCCACGGTGAGACCCCGGTACTCGGTCAGCACGGCGGCGCTCGAGCTGCGGAACTGCTCCGTCAGCTCGGCCACCGCGGCGGCCTTGTCGGGCCTTGCCATGAGCGTCGGCCTCCTTCCGGGTGATGAGGACCGCTCTCGGAAGGGGCTGGACAAAACGAAACGCCCCGACGCAGGTGCGCGGGGCGTAGCTCGACCGGCACGACATGTCGCACCATGCGGGAGCTTTCCACTGTCACCTGCGCAGGCCGTCCGCAGCTAGCGGATCCTTCGGCCGCCGGACCCTTGCGGGC
Organism: Streptomyces sp. NPDC047002; assembly: GCF_040704505.1. NCBI lineage: Bacteria > Bacillati > Actinomycetota > Actinomycetes > Kitasatosporales > Streptomycetaceae > Streptomyces > Streptomyces sp. NPDC047002. The sequence goes on along the minus strand of NZ_JBEYWC010000020.1, from coordinate 82,454 downwards.
ACACGGCGACAACCAGCGGTCTTTGGCTTCATGGGGAGAGTACGGGACCGGGCGCGCGGCAGGCAAATCCGCTGCGCCCGGCCCCGCGCTCCCGCACGCTCAGGACGTGGCGCCGGACTCCTGGGCCTGCTTCATCAGGTCCTGGAGCGTGAACGTCTGCCCGGCGGGCGGCGCCTGGACGTCGGCGGCCTTCGCCCGGTAGTCCGACAGGTGCTCGTCCACCTTCATGGGGCCGCTCGCGGTGTCCATGGCGACGCTCACCCGCACCGGGAAGTCGTCGGCCCCCACCCACACGTCGAAGTCCTCCGCGGTGATGCCGGCCTTCTTCATGCTGTCCGCCGCCTGCTTGCGCTGCTCGGCCGTGAGCGCCTCGGCGTTGCCCGAGGCGAGCATCTGCTGGACGGTGAGGCGGCCCCGGTAGTGCTGCGCCCGCACCCCGTCGACCGTCTCCGCGCCCACCCGCGTGATCTGCGGGGACTGGAGCAGCGTGGCGAACTGCTGCGCGGGGCTCTGGTCCGACTGGAGGGAGCTGCCGAGGAGGGCCGAATCGCCGCCCGCCGCGCCGCCCGCCGCGGACGCGCCCGAGCCGAGGTCGAGCTTCATCCACCGCTTGCCGCCGAGCGTCTTGGCGGTCTCCGGGTCGTCCTTCATCTCCGCGGAGAGGTCGACGTACATGGCGTCGCCCGCCATCCTCGCGCGGACGGTGCCCGCGCCCGGCACGCCGAGGCTCGTGGCGTCCATGGTCATGTCCATCACCGTCGGGTTCCAGCCGATGGTCCCCGACGTCTTCATCGTCGTGGCCGCCCCCGCCCTGCCCGGCATGGTCATCGCCATCCGGAACTTCGCCGACCGGTACGCCGAGAGCTTCTTGTAGGCCGCGGTGACCGCGTCGGCCGGAGAGACCGCCACGGGCGCCGCCTTCGACGCCGAGGGCGCCGCGGAGTCCGCCGTCTTCTTCGCGCCGCCGTCGTCCTGGCAGCCCGCCACCGCCACGACCGCCGCGAGCGCCGCCGTCACCGCGAACGCGCCACGTCTGCCGACCGATGTCCTCATGTGCTGTTCCCCCCACCCCTGTTGTGCACTGCTGTTGTGCACTGCGTGTCTGTGAGACGCCTGTTAGGCATCTGCCCGGGGCAGAATACGCCCGTCCACCGACACCCCCGGCCTGCGCCCACGACCGGGACGCGCGGGCCCCGCGGGGCCATGAAAAACGGGCCCCTCGCGCCGCGGGAGCGGTGCGAGGGGCCCGTGGAGTGCCGGCCGGGCCGGCGCCTGGCGTCAGACGACGGCCGGGTCCTCCTCAAGGAGGTTCCTGGTGCGGTTGGCGTCCAGCGGGATGCCGGGGCCCATCGTCGTGGCCAGGGTGGCCCGCTTGATGTAACGGCCCTTGGCGGCCGACGGCTTGAGGCGGTTGATCTCCTCAAGGGCGGCGGCGTAGTTCTCCACGAGCTGGGTCTCGTCGAACGAGATCTTGCCGATGATGAAGTGGAGGTTCGAGTGCTTGTCGACGCGGAACTCGATCTTGCCGCCCTTGATGTCCGTCACGGCCTTGGTGACGTCGGGGGTGACCGTTCCGGTCTTCGGGTTGGGCATCAGGCCGCGCGGGCCGAGGACGCGGCCGAGGCGGCCGACCTTGCCCATGAGGTCGGGGGTGGCGACGACGGCGTCGAAGTCCAGACGCCCCTTCGCCACCTCGTCGATCAGTTCGTCGGCGCCGACGATGTCGGCGCCGGCGGCGCGTGCTGCCTCGGCACGGTCACCGGTCGCGAAGACCAGGACCCGGGCGGTCTTGCCGGTGCCGTGCGGGAGGTTCACGGTGCCGCGGACCATCTGGTCCGCCTTGCGCGGGTCGACCCCGAGCCGGAAGGCGACCTCGACGGTGCCGTCGAACTTGGCGCTGTTGATGTCCTTGGCGAGGCGGACGGCCTCCAGGGGCGCGTACGCGCGCTCCTGGTCGATCTTGGCGTCCGCTGCGCGGAGAGCCTTGCTGCGCTTCACTTCTTCTCCTGATGGTTCAAGCAGGTGCGGAGGTCGTGGTCCGGGCCGCGCAGGGCCCTCCCACTGCGGGAGCCGCCTGGGGCGTGCGCCCGCGGCACGGCGTCGGGTCTCAGCCCTCGACCGTGATGCCCATGGAGCGGGCGGTGCCGGCGATGATCTTCTCGGCGGCCTCGATGTCGTTGGCGTTCAGGTCGGGCATCTTGGTGTTGGCGATGTCCCTGACCTGGTCGCGCGTCAGCTTGGCGACCTTCTTGACGTGGGGCTCGCCTGAGCCCTTGTCCACGCCGGCGGCCTTGAGGATGAGCTTGGCGGCCGGCGGCGTCTTGGTGATGAAGGTGAAGGAGCGGTCCTCGTAGACCGTGATCTCCACCGGCACGACCATCCCGCGCTGCGACTCGGTCGCGGCGTTGTAGGCCTTGCAGAACTCCATGATGTTGACGCCGTGCTGACCCAGGGCGGGGCCGACCGGCGGGGCCGGGTTGGCCGCACCGGCCTGGATCTGGAGCTTGATCAGCCCCGTGACCTTCTTCTTCTTGGGAGGCATGTGTTTCTCTCCGGGTCCTGATGAGAGGTGATCAGCCTCCACCGATCATCCGGATGGAGGCATACCGCACAACGATAACGGGTAAGGATGCGCGGCCAAAAACCGACAGGTCAGGGGCCCGTGAGGGGCGACCCTGACCTGGTCGGAAGCGGTACGGGGCGGCGCGGGGCGCCGCCCGCGTCAGTTCTTCTGGATCTGGTCGAAGCTCAGCTCGACCGGGGTCTCCCGGCCGAAGATCTCCACCAGGCCCTTGACCTTGCGGGAGTCGGCGCTGATCTCGTTGATCGTCGCCTGGAGCGTGGCGAACGGGCCGTCCGTGACGGTGACGGAGTCGCCCACCTCGAAGTCCAGCACCTGGACCTCGACCTTGCGGGCGGGCGCCGGCTTGCCCTCGGCCTCGGCCGCCTCGCGGGCCGCCTTCTCCTCGGCCTCGGGGGCGAGCATCTTCACGATCTCGTCGAGCGTCAGCGGGTACGGGTCGTAGGCGTTGCCCACGAAGCCGGTGACGCCGGGGGTGTTGCGGACGACGCCCCAGGACTCGTTCGTCAGGTCCATGCGGACGAGCACGTAGCCGGGCAGCTTGTTCTGCCGGACGTTCTTGCGCTCGCCGTTCTTGATCTGGACGATCTCTTCCTCGGGGACCTCGGCCTGGTAGATGAACTCCTCGACGTTGAGCGAGACGGCGCGCTGCTCCAGGTTGGCCTTCACGCGCTTCTCGTAGCCCGCATAGGTGTGGATCACGTACCACTCGCCGGGCAGGCCGCGCAGCTCGTCGCGGAGCGCGGCGACCGGGTCGACGGGGGCCTCCGCGGCCTCCTCGGCGTCGTCACCCGCGGCCGCTTCGTCCTCCGCGGAGTCGACGGACTCCGCGGACTCGTCGGTCACGTCGGCCGCGGCGGTCTCGAACTCGTCCGACTCCTCGGGCGCATCCGATGCCTCGGACGCGTCGCTCTCCGCGGCGGCCTCGGTCGCCTCGACGGACTCGTCCGGCTTCTCCTCGGCCTCGGCAGCGGCGGTGGCCTCGTCTGGCTCGACAGCGTCCGCCGCCGCGGCGACGTCGGCCTCGTCCGCAGCGGACTCGGCCGATTCGCGGGCGTCGTTCAGGTTCGGGTCAGACACGGTGACTGCTTCTTCCTGGCTCAAGGGGTGGAACACCCGAAAGGGGCGGCCGCTGTGGCTCGCCCCCCGGGATCAGCCGAAAACGGACTTGATTGCTTGGTTGAAGCCATAGTCAATCACGGTCACCAGACCGATCATGATGACAACGAAGACAATCACGACAGTGGTGTACGTCGACAGCTGATTACGAGTCGGCCAGACGACCTTGCGCAGTTCGGCGACGACCTGCCGGTAGAAGAGGGCGAGACGGCCCAGGGGGCCCTTCTTCCCGCGCCTGCCGCCCTTGCGGGGCTTCTTCTCCTGCGTCTCGGGGGACTCGTCGTCGGCATCAGGCTTGTCGATGGAGCCCACGGCGTCCGTCACGCTCTCTCACCTGATTCCGGGTCGTGGCCGTGCCGCGCCCGGGGGAGCCGCACGGCGGTGCAATGAATGTACGTACATGCGCACACATCCTGGCGGTGTGTGTAGCAGGGCCGGAGGGACTTGAACCCCCAACCGCTGGTTTTGGAGACCAGTGCTCTACCAATTGAGCTACGACCCTTTGTTGCCCGCCCCAACCTACCCCATCCGACAGTGCGCACGGTATGCGCGCGGACGGACGCGACGACGGGGGCCGACGACAGGTGAGTGTACGTGGTCGGTGGCCGTGCGTCGAACAGCTCCCCGCGGCCCTGGACCCCCGGGCGGCCGGGCCGCGGCCCCCGGCGACCTGCCCCGATCCGGCCGCCCCGTGGTTCCTCGGGCGGCCGGGCGGAGACCAACCGGGCCCGGACGCGCACGCTCCGGTCGTACCCGGACACCATGCGTCGCCGCTGGGTGCCCAGTTGTTCAGTTCGTGAAACCCGTGTGCCGCGAAGGTTTCCGGTCTGAAACCATGGGCCCATGAGCGCTGCATCCCCTTCCGCCGAGCGCCGGGTGTCCGCGCGCGTCGGCGCGATCTCCGAGTCCGCCACCCTCGCCGTCGACGCCAAGGCCAAGGCCCTCAAGGCCGCCGGGCGCCCGGTGATCGGGTTCGGCGCGGGCGAGCCGGACTTCCCGACGCCCGACTACATCGTCGACGCGGCCGTCGAGGCCTGCCGCACCCCCAGGTTCCACCGCTACACCCCGGCCGGGGGCCTGCCCGAGCTGAAGTCCGCGATCGCCGCCAAGACGCTGCGCGACTCCGGCTACGAGGTCGACTCCGCGCAGGTCCTGGTGACCAACGGCGGCAAGCAGGCGATCTACGAGGCGTTCGCCGCGATCCTCGACCCGGGCGACGAGGTCCTCGTACCGGCGCCGTACTGGACGACGTACCCCGAGTCGATCCGGCTCGCCGGCGGTGTGCCGGTCGACGTGGTCGCCGACGAGACCACCGGCTACCGGGTCTCCGTCGCGCAGTTGGAGGCCGCGCGCACCGAGCGCACGAAGGTGCTGCTGTTCGTCTCCCCGTCCAACCCGACGGGCGCCGTCTACAGCCGCGAGGACACCGAGGCGATCGGCCGCTGGGCCGTCGAGCACGGCCTGTGGGTGCTGACGGACGAGATCTACGAGCACCTGGTGTACGGCGACGCCGGGTTCACCTCGCTGCCCGCGGCCGTGCCCGAGCTGCGCGAGAAGTGCGTCGTCGTCAACGGCGTCGCCAAGACGTACGCGATGACCGGCTGGCGGGTCGGGTGGGCGATCGGCCCCAAGGACGTGATCAAGGCCGCGGCGAACCTCCAGTCGCACGCGACGTCGAACGTCGCGAACGTCTCGCAGGCCGCCGCGCTCGCCGCCGTCTCCGGCGACCTGTCGGCGGTCGCCGAGATGCGCGCGGCCTTCGACCGCCGCCGCCGCACGATCGTGCGGATGCTGAGCGAGATCGACGGCGTGGTCTGCCCCGAGCCCGAGGGCGCGTTCTACGCGTACCCGTCGGTGAAGGCGCTGCTCGGCAAGGAGATCAGGGGCTCGCGCCCGGAGTCCTCTGTGGAGCTCGCCGCGCTGATCCTCGACGAGGTCGAGGTCGCCGTCGTGCCGGGTGAGGCCTTCGGCACCCCCGGCTACCTGCGGCTCTCGTACGCGCTCGGCGACGAGGACCTGGTCGAGGGCGTCTCCCGCATCCAGAAGCTGCTCGCCGAGGCCAAGGGCTGAGCGCCGCCCGGCGCACCGCCGGACGACGCGACGGGTCCCCTGCCGGTTGCCGGCGGGGGACCCGTTTTTCCGTTCGGTGGGCGACCGATCCGACCATCGGGCTGTAGACATCGGCGCGGATGCGGCAGGATCTTGGGATGTTGAGCACGACCGCCCCCACCCGGCACGACCCGGCAGGCCCCCGCGACGTGCGGCTGCTGCCGAAGGCCCACCTGCATCTGCACTTCACCGGCTCGATGCGGCCCGCGACCCTCCTCGAACTGGCCGCGAAGTACCGCGTGCACCTCCCCGAGGCGCTGACCGGCGGCGAGCCGCCACGCCTGAGCGCCACCGACGAGCGGGGCTGGTTCCGCTTCCAGCGTCTCTACGACATCGCGCGCTCCTGCCTGCGGGAGCCCGACGACATCCGGCGGCTGGTGCGGGAGGCCGCGGAGGAGGACGTGCGGGACGGGTCGCGCTGGCTGGAGATCCAGGTCGACCCGACGTCGTACGCCCCGCACCTCGGCGGTCTGATCCCGGCGATGGAGATCATCCTCGACGCGGTGGAGTCCGCGTCGCGGGAGACCGGGCTCGGCATGCGGGTGCTGGTGGCCGCGAACCGGATGAAGCACCCCCTGGAGGCGCGGACGCTGGCGCGGCTCGCGGTGCGCTACGCGGACGCCGGCGTGGTCGGCTTCGGGCTCTCCAACGACGAACGGCGCGGGATGGCGAGGGACTTCGACCGCGCGTTCGCCATCGCGCGGCGCGGCGGGCTGCTCGCGGCGCCGCACGGCGGCGAGCTGACCGGGCCCGCGTCGGTCCGCGACTGCCTCGACGACCTGCGGGCCGCCCGGGTCGGCCACGGCGTGCGGGCGGCCGAGGACCCGCGGCTGCTGCGGCGCCTCGCCGACTCGGGGGTGACCTGCGAGGTCTGCCCGGCGTCGAACGTGGCGCTCGGGGTGTACGCGAAACCCGCCGACGTGCCGCTGCGCACCCTGTTCGACGCGGGCGTGCCGATGGCGCTCGGCGCCGACGACCCGCTCCTCTTCGGCTCGCGCCTGGCCGCGCAGTACGAGCTGGCGCGCGAGCACCACGGCTTCACCGACGAGGAGCTCGCCGAGCTGGCACGCCAGTCGGTGCGCGCGTCGGCCGCGCCCGAGGGCGTGCGGGCAGGACTGCTCGCGGACGTGGACGCCTGGCTGGCGTCCTGAGGCGGCTCAGAGCGCGACGCCCACCATCACCGGCTCGTTGACGAGGACGATCCCGAAGGCGTCGTACACGCCGGCGACGACCTCGCGGGCGAGGGCGAGCAGGTCCTCTGTGGTGGCGTCGCCGCGGTTGGTCAGCGCGAGCGTGTGCTTGGTGGAGATGCGGGCGGGCCCGGTGCCGTACCCCTTGGCGAAGCCCGCCTTGTCGATCAGCCAGGCCGCCGAGGTCTTCGTCCGGCCGTCGGCCTCCGGGTAGGCGGGCGGCGCGGCGTCCGCGCCGAGCCGGTCCCGCACGCGGCCGACGAAGTCCGCGTACTGGTCGGCGTCGAGCAGCGGGTTGGTGAAGAACGACCCGGCGGACCAGGTGTCGTGGTCGTCGGGGTCGAGGACCATGCCCTTGCCCGAGCGCAGCGCGAGCACCGTGTCGCGGGCGGCGCCGAGCGCGACGCGCTCCCCCGGCCCGACGCCGAGCGCGCGGGCCGTCTCCGCGTACCTCAGCGGCCCGGAGAGGCCGCCCGAGTCCTCCAGCGTGAAGTGGACGCGCAGCACGACGTACCGCTCGGGGTGGAGCTTGAAGACGCTGGAGCGGTACGAGAAGAGGCACTCGCCGTTGGTCAGCCGCACGGTACGCCGCTCGGCGCGGTCGTACGCGACGACGGCGGTGACGACGGAGGAGACCTCCTGCCCGTAGGCGCCCACGTTCTGGATGGGCGTGGCCCCCACGGAGCCGGGGATGCCGGCCAGGCACTCGATCCCGGCGAGCCCCGCGGCGACCGTGCGGGCCACCAGGTCGCTCCACACCTCGCCCGCTGCCGCCTCGACGCGGGTCCCGTCGATCCGCACACCGCGGGTCGCGATGCGCAGCGCGGTGCCGTCGAACCCCTTGTCGCCCACGACGAGGTTGCTGCCGCCGCCGACCAGGAGGAGGGGGGTGCCCGCGTCGTCGGCCGCGCGGGTCTGTGCCACCACGTCCTCGTCGGTCTCCGCTGTCACCAGGCGCCTGGCAGGGCCGCCGAGCCTGAGGGTGGTGAGGGGGGCGAGGGGAGTCTCGAAAAGTTCCTGCACGCGGCAAGGCTAACGGGCCGGTGGCCCGGCCCGGCGCGGTGGCGCAGCCCGGCGCGGTGGCACCGGGGGCCGGGCGGGGCCGGCCGGGTCCCCGGCCCGCTCCCCCGCCCGGCCCCGTGGCCGTGCCGCTCTCCCGCCGGGTCCTTCAGCGCTCGGCGGCGGGTGCCGGCGTGGGCGCGGACAGCGCGGCCCGCCCGGGCGTCCGTGCCGCGGCCGGCCCCGCGGCCGGCTCGGGCCCGGCCTCAGGTCCCGCTTCCGGCGCCGGCTCCGGCTCGGACCTGCGCCGCAGCACGGTCAGGGCCACCAGCGCCGCCCCCGCCACCACGGCGGCCCCGATCCACAGCGCGGGGCGGGTGCCGTCGACGAACATCTGCGGGCTGCCGTATCCGCCCTGCGCGGAGAAGACCGCGCCGAGCGTGGCGACTCCGAGGGCGCCGCCGACCTCGCGGAGCGCGTTGTTGGTGCCGGAGGCGATGCCCTGGTCCCCCGGGCGCACGCCCGACATGACGAGCGCGCCCGCAGGGGCGAAGTACAGCGCCATGCCGATGCCGCTGAGGATCAGCGCGGGCAGCTGCGTGCCGTACGCGACGCCCGGCTCCATGACCGCGGCGAACCAGGCGAGCCCCGCCGCCTGGAGCGCCATGCCCGCGGCGACGACGAGCCGGCCGCCGAACCTGTCGTGGAGCACGCCCGCGACGGGCGAGACCACGAGCGGCATCGCCGTCCACGGCAGCATCCGCAGGCCCGCCTCGGTGGGCGAGTAGCCGAGCGCGCTCTGGAGGAACTGGCTGAGCAGGAAGATCGAGCCGAACATCCCGACGAACATCAGCAGCGTCGCCGCGTTGATCCCGGCGAACGTGCGGTTTTTGAACATCCGCAGCGGCAGCATCGCGTGCGGGCTGACCGCCGAGTGCCGTACGAACAGGCCGAGCAGCGCGGCGCCGAGGATCAGCCCGAGCAGGACGCGCGCGCTGGTCCAGCCGTTGGAGTGGGCGGTGACGAGCGCGTACACGATGCCGAAGAGGCCCGCACTGACGAGGACGGTGCCGGTGACGTCGAGCCGGGGCCTCGGGCCGCGCGACTCGGCGAGGCGCAGCCTGGCGAGCGGCAGCAGGGCGGCGCCCACGGGGACGTTCAGCCAGAAGATCCACTCCCAGGAGAGGTGCTCCGTGAGGCTGCCGCCGACCAGCGGGCCCGCGGCGACCGCGAGCCCGGAGACCGCGCTGAAGATCCCGAGGTAGGTGCCGCGGCGCGCCGCGGGCGCCGCGGCCGTGAGCAGGGTGAGCGCGAGCGGCATCATGATCGCGGCGCCCACGCCCTGGACGGCGCGCGCCGCGATCAGCGCGCCCACGCCGCTGGAGAGTGCGGCGGCCGCCGATGCGGCGGAGAAGGTGGCGACGCCCGCGAGGAACAGCCTGCGGCGGCCGAAGCGGTCGCCCAGCGCCGCGCCGAACATCAGCAGGACGGCGAAGGTGAGCGTGTACGCGTTCACCGTCCACTCCAGGTCGTCGAGCGATCCGCCCAGGTCGGCGCGGATGGAGGGCAGCGCGGTGGTGACGACGAGGTTGTCGAGCGCGGCCATGAAGCCGGCCACGGCCGTGACGGCGAGCGCCCAGACCGCGGCGCGGCGGCTGCCGCCCGCGGGCTCCCCCGGGTCGGCGTGCGGCGCCGCCGCGTCCCGCGTGCCGCCGTGCGTTTCGTCCTGTGTTCCGTCGTTCATGTCGATCCCCCAGATCGATGAGGCCGATCGGCCGGTGAAGCCGGTCGGTCCGTGGAGCCGGTCAACCGGTGAAAGCGATGAACCGGTGAGTGGCGCGGCCGCCGCGCGACCGCCCTTAGTAATTGATCAATAACTTTCGCGGGCACAGATCGCCGCCGTACGGGCCGGATCCCGCGGACCCGGCCCCGCACACGACCTGCGCTCAGCCGCCCGCCGCGGGGTTCGCGGGGCCGTCGCCGCCGAGCGGCTGCGCCGACTCCCACACCGTCTCCCAGACGCGGTGGCCCGCGGGGAAGCCGAGCGAGACGAGGGTGTTGATCAGCATGCCGTAGGCCATGAACTCCGTAGCCTCCTTGCCGCCCGCGCCGAGCACGTCCTCCGCCGCGTCCCAGACCCGCAGCCAGCCGCGCCGCAGCCGCTCGCCGAAGGGGCGGTCGCCCGCCGCATCGGCCGCGGCGGCCGCCGCGTACATCTGCATCTGGAGGAGAAGGCGCTCCGGCCGCTCCGCGATGCCGCGCTGGTACGCGGCGGCCATCGCGTGGACCGCCTCCTCGCCCTCCAGGCCCTCGCCCGCCTCGCGGAAGGCGCGCACCATGTCGTCGAGGCAGCGCTCGCACGCCGCGAGGAAGATCTCCTGCTTGCTCGGGAAGAGGCGGAAGAGGTACGGCTGCGAGACGCCGACGCGACGGGCGACGGCCTCTGTCGAGGTGCCGTGGTACCCGCCGCGCGCGAACTCCTCGACCGCCGCCCTGATGACGCTCTCGCGCCGTTCCTCCGCGCTCATCCTGACCATGCGACTAAGTTATTGGCTAATCACTAACTCGGTCAAGCGGTCGGGGCCGCGGTTTTCGCAGCGGCCCCGGGGCTGCGCGGGGGCGCGGCCGGCGGGTGCCGGCCGCGCACGCCCCCGTCAGGCCAGCCGGACCACGGCGCGGGCCAGGCCGAGCACCTTCTGCCCCGCGCTGGTCGCCGCGATGTCGACACGCACCTGCCGGTCCCCGAGCTTCTCCGCGACCTTGGCGGTGACCTCGACGACCGCACCCTTGTCGTCGTTCGGCACGACCACGGGCTTGGTGAAGCGGACGCCGTACTCGACGACCGCCCCCGGGTCTCCGGCCCAGTCGGTGACCACGCGGACCGCCTCGGCCATGGTGAACATGCCGTGCGCGATCACGTCGGGCAGCCCGACCTCCTTGGCGAACCGCTCGTTCCAGTGGATCGGGTTGAAGTCGCCCGAGGCGCCCGCGTACCGCACGAGGGTGTCGCGGGTGACGGGGAACGTGCCGGGCGGCAGCTCCGTGCCGACCTCGACCTCGTCGTAACCGATCGTCGCCGTCATGTCCTCACGCCTCCGCCGCGTCGTCGGCGGCCCGCGCCACCAGCTTCATCCACGCCGTCGCGACATGCTCGCCGCCCTCGTCGTGCACCTCGCCGCGCAGGTCGACGAAGTCGCTGCCCGCGCGGGTGGTGATCGCCTCGATCGTGGAGGTCACAGTGAGCCGGTCGCCCGCGCGCACCGGCCTGTTGTACGCGAACTTCTGGCTGCCGTGCACGACCCTGCTGTAGTCGAGGCCGAGCAGCGGGTCGGTGATGACCTCGCCGGCCGCCCTGAAGGTGACGGCGAACACGAAGGTCGGCGGGGCGATCACGTCCGGGTGCCCGAGCGCCTTCGCGGCCTCCGGGTCGGTGTACGCCGCCGTCGCGTCGCCGATCGCCTCGGCGAACTCGCGGATCTTCTCCCGGCCGACCTCGTACGGCGCGGTGGGCGGGTAGCTCCGCCCCACAAAGGACTGGTCGAGCGCCATGCGGCGCCGCCCCCTTCCTGGTGTCTCTCGCCCCCGGCCCCCGCGGCCGGCGGGCCGTGTCCCGCGGGCCGCCTACGGCGCCCGCGGCCCGCCCCGGTCCCGGCCGGGGCCGCTCTCCCGTCCGGCGCGGGCGCCCCAGACGACGCGAGGCCGCCCCTCTGAGAGGGGCGGCCTCGCGGTCGAGCTTCGATCAGCGCGTCTCGCGGTGCGCCGTGTGCGCCTTGCAGCGCGGGCAGTGCTTCTTCAGCTCAAGACGATCCGGGTTGTTGCGCCGGTTCTTCTTGGTGATGTAGTTCCGCTCCTTGCACTCCACGCAGGCCAGCGTGATCTTCGGGCGGACGTCTGTGGCAGCCACGTGAGTGCTCCTTGACGAACGGATGGATAATCAGGTTTTGCACAAAGAAGAGTAGCCGACTGGAGGACCGACCCCGCAATCGGCTACTGTCAGTAGCGGTGACCGGACTTGAACCGGTGACACAGCGATTATGAGCCGCTTGCTCTACCGACTGAGCTACACCGCTGCGATGCAGGATCTCCTCGCCCGAAGGCGAGGATCACCGAACACCAGAGCCCCAATACGGAATCGAACCGTAGACCTTCTCCTTACCATGGAGACGCTCTACCGACTGAGCTATTGGGGCGAGCGATGAAGACATTACACGCTCGGTCGCGGTTCGCCCAAATCCGTTTTCATGCCCACGCCGAGGGCCTTGCGGACCCTTCGCCCCGCCCGTCGCACGGGCCCCACGGGCGGGTACGGCACGCAGGCTCCACCGGTACGACTATTGCGCTCCTCCGCCGGGGCGTGCCCGGCCCGTCCTAGGCTCGACCCACGCCGCGTGATCTTGCCGCCCGCCCGGGCGCAGCGGCCGCCCGGCAGGGGCGGCGCGCGCGGTCCGGCCGTACGAACAGCGCGCGGTCCGGCCCGTACGAACAGCAGGAGCGCGATGCCCGACAGCCGGCCGCAGCCGTCCGGCGGTGCCACCGACGACACCGCCGCGCTGGTCCTCTCCGGTGCGCGGCTCGCCGACGGCAGGACCGTCGACGTGCGGCTCGGCGGCGGCCGGATCGAGGCGGTCGGCACCGCCGGATGCCTCGGCGCGCGCGGCGCCGGCGGCGCTGTGATCGACCTGTCCGGCTATCTGCTGCTGCCCGCTCCCGCCGAGCCGCACGCGCACGGCGACACCGCGCTGAGCGCGGAGGGGCCGCCCGCCGAGTGCTCGGTGCGCGACGTGCGGCGGCGCGCGACGGAGGCGGCGCTGACCCAGCTCGGCCACGGCGCGACAGCGCTGCGCTCGCACGTTCGGGTCGGCGGCGCACACGGGCTGACCCGTATCGAGGCGGTGCTCCAGGCCAGGCGCTCGCTGCGCGGGCTGTGCGAGATCACCACCGTCGCGGTGCCGGGGCCGCTGACCGGGGTGGCGGGCGCCGACGGTCTTGCCGTGCTGCGCGACGCGCTGAAGATGGGCGCCGACGCGGTGGGCGGCCGCCCCGACCTCGACCCTGACCCGGCCGGCTACGTCGAGGCCGTGCTCGGGCTCGCCGCCGAGCACGGCCTCCCCGTCGACCTGCACACCGACGCGGCCGACCCCGCGCGCCTCACCCGTATCGCGGCGATGGCGGGCGGCCTGCGGCCGGGCGTGAGCATGGGGCCGTGCGCCGGGCTCGCCCGGCTGCCGCGACAGGCCGCCGAGCGGGTCGCCGGGGCGCTCGCCGCGGCCGGGGTGAGCGTGGTCTGCCTGCCGCAGGGCGGCTGCGGGGAGGCCGGGGTGCGCGGCCCGGCCCCGGTGGAGCCGCTGCGCGCCGCGGGGGTACGCCTCGCCGCGGGCGGCGGCGCGCTGCGCGACGCGTGGAACCCGGTCGGGCGCGGCGACCCGCTGGAGGCCGCCTATCTGCTGGCCGCGCAGGGCGGCCTGCCGCCCGCCGCGGCGTACGAGGCGGTGAGCGCGGCGGCGCGGGCGGCGATGGGGCTGCCCGAGGTGCGGATCGAGGCGGGGTTCCCCGCCGAGCTGCTCGCCGTGCGCGGCGACGGGCTCGCCGGGGTGCTGTCGCAGGCGTACAGCAGGATCGTGGTGCACCGCGGGCGGGTGGTGGCGCGCACCAGCGCGGTGCGCGAGTACTGCGACTCGGACGGCGGCGCGGGGGCCGCGCTGCCCCGGCAGGGCCGCCCCGGCTGAGGCGGCGGCCGCCGGGCGCCCCGGTGCGGGTGCCTCGCGCGCCGCGCCGACGTACGGTCGTGTCCATGCGCATTGTCATCGCAGGAGGACACGGTCAGATCGCGTTGCGGCTTGAGCGGTTGCTCGCCGCGCGCGGTGACGAGGCGGCGGGCATCATCCGCAGGCGGGAGCAGGCGGACGACCTGCGGGCAGCGGGCGCCGAACCGGTGGTGCTCGACCTGGAGTCGGCGTCGGTCGACGAGGTGGCGGACGCCGTGCGGGGCGCCGACGCCGTGGTGTTCGCGGCGGGTGCAGGGCCCGGCAGCACGGTGGAGCGCAAGGAGACGGTCGACCGGGCCGCCGCCGTGCTGCTCGCGGACGCCGCCGAGCGCGCGGGCGTGCGGCGCTATGTGATCGTCTCGTCGATCAACGCGGACTCCGGCCACGAGGGCGACGGCGTCTTCGACGCGTATCTGCGGGCGAAGGGCGCGGCCGACGACGCCGTACGGTCCAGGTCCGCGCTCGACTGGACGGTGCTGCGGCCCGGCGCGCTGACGGACGACGCAGGTACGGGCCTGGTGAACCTGGCGGAGAAGACGGGCCGCGGCCCGGTACCGCGCGACGACGTCGCCGCCGTGCTCGCCGATCTTGTGCGGTCCCCGGAGACGGCGGGCCGCACGCTGGAGCTGATCGGCGGCTCGGTACCGGTGACCGACGCCGTGCACGCGGCGGGGCAGGACGCCTGAGGCGGCGCGCCTGCGGCGGGACCCCTGCGGCGGGGCGGCTGCGGCGGGACCCCTGCAGCGGGGTGGCTGAGGCGCGGCGGGGCGGCTGAGGCGAGGGGCCTGTGGCAGGACCGCCCCGGCGGGGCGGCTGCGGTGAGGCGGCTGGGGGATCGGCCCCCGGGCGGGTGCGTCCGGGGGCCGGTTGTCGTTCGGGGGTTCAGGCCGTGTGCGGGGGTTCGACGCCAAGGACCCGGGTGACACCGAAGCGGTCGGTGAGCATGCCGAAGCCGGGGCCCCGGGGCGAGGCGGCGAGCGGCTCGACGATGTCGGCGCCCTCGGAGAGTGACGGGGCGGCCGGGCGCCGCGTCGGTACGGGTCGCGGTGGCGGTGGCGGCCGCCCCCCCCTACACGGTCAGCGGCATCGCGTCCGCGATCGCCTGCATGCCCGCGTCGTTGGGGTGGAGGTGGTCGCCCGAGTCGTACGCGGGCAGGTAGGACTGCGGGTCCGCCGGGTCGTGGGTGGCGGCGTCGACGTCGTTCACCGCGTCGCAGCCGCTCGACGCGGTGCTCAGGTACGCGTTGTACGCCTCCCGCACGTCCTCCCTGCTCTGCGTCCACCCGGTGGTGCCCTTGAACGGGGTGAGCGTCGAGCACAGGAACCGTACGCCCTGCGCGTGGGCCGCACCGGCCAGTTGGCCGAGCGCGGACTGGATCTGCGCGAGGGTGGGCGGGTTGGAGTTGAGCAGGTCGTTGATCACGTCGTCGCCGAAGATGACGGACTTCACGTTCGCCTGGTCGAGCACGTCGCGCTGGAAGCGTGTGGTGGCCTTCTGGCCGCCGCCGTCGAAGATCAGGCCGTTGCCCGAGATGCCCTCGTTGACCACGCCGACCGTGCGCCCGCCGGCGAGCAGCCGGTCGGAGTAGAGGTCGGGCCAGCGGTGGTACGCGCCGAAGCTGGAGGAGATCGCGTCGGTGATGGAGGCGCCGAAGGCGACCACCGCACCGGTCGAGGCCGCGTTCTGCACGTCGAGCCCGGCCAGGAAGCTGGTGTTGGTGTTCGTCTGCGTGCCGCTGAGCACGGCGGCGCCGCTCTGGTCGCCCGGCGCGACGAAGTTGGTGACGTTCGCCGTCTGGTGCCAGGTGGACGTCGCGCTCTGCGGGACGTAGAAGCTGACGGCGAGGTCGGCGTCGGACGGCACGGCGAAGGCGGCGGCGTCGCTGACGGCGCTGCCGCCCGCGGGGATCGTCACCGAGCCCGAGCCGCCGAAGGTGAGGGTGTGGTCGGTCGAGGTGTCGACGGCGCCGTTCGCGCCCGGCCGGGCGAGGTGGACGTCGGAGAGCGTCACCGGTGCCGTGCCGAAGGCGTTCGACAGGTGGATGCGGGCGCTGGTGCCGCCGATCGTGGTGTGCACGATCTGGCGGAGCGTCTGCTGGGCGAACGTGGGGCCTGCCGACTGCATCGCCGTGCCCCAGGAGGCCGTGAAGGCGGTGTCGGCAGGGGCCGCGGCGTGCGGCGCGGCGGCGGGGGCTGCGGCCGCGGGGGCTGCGGCCGCAAGCGGCGCGACCAGCCCCAGCGGGAGGAGCAGCGGGGGCAGCAGTCTGCTCAGAGCCTTGCGCATGTGGTGCTTCCTTTCCTCGGACGGTTCTGACCTGAACTGAGCTGTTCCGTACGGACGGTGGGCCGCCGGAATGTTTCACGGGGATCGGGGTGTGCCACTGGGATTACGGAACCGCGCCTCGATCGGTTGAACCCGCCCGGCAAAGGTTGGGTATGGTCCGGCGCCGGACCCCGGTGCCGGGGCACGGGAGCCGGGCGCCGGGGCGCGGCGGCGGGGGGCGTGTCACTGCGCCAACTCACCGGCGGAGCGCACCGCGAGGCCGAGGACCCCGGCCGCCGCCACCGCGTCCGCCGCACCTTCCGGCAGCGCGCCGCCGTCGCGCCGGGTGACGCGGAAGGTGCGGGACTCCCCCGGCAGAAGGGTGACGAGCGCGTCGTCGACGGCGAGTTCGTGCGGCGCGACACCGGCAGGTCCTGCGAGCCGGTCGGCGAACACGCACACGTCCCGCAGCAGCCGCACAGCAGTCACTGTAACCTCCAACGCCCCTTCTACGACGGCGAGTTCGACTTGGCGCTCGGGCGCGTGAGCCGTCAGCTCGCGGTCGGTCCTGTAGGCCCACACGCTCCGGCGTGCGCCGACGGCGCCCCCGGCCTCGGGGGCGCCGTCGGCCGCGTCCACCACGAGCAGTTCGGCCCGCGGGTCCCCTGGCGCGGCGACCGCCGGGTCGAGCGGCAGTCTCCGCAGCCCGCCGGCCGGGCAGTCCGACAGCAGCCGGACGCGGGCCAGTTCGCGGCCGTCGAGCGCGATGCGCCGGACGAGGACATCGGCCTGCCAGTCCTCCGCCGTGTCGTCGGCGAGGACGAGGACGAGGCCCGCGTCGCCCGCAGGGTCGTGCACCGGGCCGGGCCGCACCGGCTGCACGGTCGCGAGCCGCGGGGCGAACGCCCGCCGCAGCGCGTACCAGAGCGGCTTCTCCAGGCCCGCGGCGTCCACCGCCGACCAACTGATCGCCGGCCAGCAGTCGTTGAGCTGCCACACCACAGCCCCTGCGCAGCGCTCGCGCGAGCGCAGCCACTCCACACCGGCCGCCACCGCGCGCGCCTGCACCAGCTGGGTGGCGAAGTGCCAGTCGGGGCCGTCGGCGGGGGCGGGCAGGTGCGGCTGCAGCCCCCGGGAGAGCTTGTGCAGTCCGTCGATGGCCCGCAGGTGGTGGCGGGTCAGCGGCGATCCGGGGCCTGGCGTCTCGCCGTCGAGCACCCGCTCAAGGGTGCTCCAGGCGGCCGGTCCGCACCAGCCCATCTCCGCGACGAACGACGGGTCGTGGTCGCGGTAGTGCACCCAGTCGCCCTCGTTCCAGGCGTCCCACAGGTGGCTCGGCCCGTGCGAGTCGGCCGCGGGGTCGCGCTCCAGGGTGCAGGACCAGGGCGAATTGGGCAGGTAGGGGCGGGTGGGGTCGAGCCGGGCGAGCACGCTCGGCAGCACGTCCAGGTAGTAGGCGGCGCCCCAGCCGCGCTCGCCGAGCTGGTCGGCCCAGCCCCAGTGGCGGTGCCCGAGCACCGTCTCGTTGCCGCCGCACCACAGCACCAGGCTCGGGTGGCGCGCCATCCGGGCCACCGCCTGCTCGGCCTCCGCCGTGACGAGCGCGCGGGTCTCGTCGTCCTCGCAGTAGGCGGCGCACGCGAAGAGGAAGTCGTGCCAGACCAGCATGCCGCGCTCGTCGCAGGCGTCGAGGAACTCCTCGGTCGCGAAGTGGCCGCCGCCCCACACCCGTAGGAGGTTGGCGTTGCCGGCGAGGGCCTGCTCGATCCGCCGCACGGCCCGCTCGGGCGTGGCGCGGCTCGGCAGGGTGTCGTCGGGGATCCAGTTGTAGCCGCGCACCCGGACCGTACGGCCGTTGACCACCAGCGCGAAGCGGCGCCCTGCCGCGTCCGGCGTCTCGTCAAGCGCCACGGAGCGCACCCCGAAGCGGGCCTCGGTGGTGTCCAGCACCCCTTCGTTGTGCAGGAGTTCGGCCCGCAGCGTGTAGCGGGGCTGCTCGCCGAGGCCGACCGGCCACCACAGGTCGGGGTCGGCCACGGTGAGGGCGAGCACCGCCTCGTCGCCCGCCACCGCACCCGTCCCCGTGCCGGCGGGACGCCCCGCGGGGTCGGTCAGGGTGACACGCACCCGGGCGCCGGCGGGGGCGTGCGCCCGCACGTGCGCGGTGACGACGGCCTCGTGGTGTCCCGCGGCGAGCCGGACGAGCGGGCGCACGTGGTCGATGCGCCCGAGCCAGGTCTCCAGGCGGATGCCCCGCCAGATCCCGGCGGTGACGAAGTGCGGGCCCCAGTCCCAGCCGAAGTTGGCGGCCGTCTTGCGCACATGGGCGTAGGGCTCGTCGTAGGGACTCGGCAACGGGCCGTGGGCACGCTCGTGGGCGCGGGCAGCCTCCCAGGCGGAGGCGAAGCGCACCTCGACCACGTTCCCGCCCGGCCGCAGCGCCTCGTCCACCGGCCAGCGGTAGGCCAGGTGCTGGTCGCGGCCCGAGCCGACGTGCAGGCCGTTGACATACACCTCGGCGATCGTGTCGAGGCCGTCGGCGACGAGTTCGGTGCGGCTGCCGGGGACCGGCTGCCAGGTGAAGTGGCGCCGGTAGGTCCACCGGGAGTGGCCGACCCAGGTCTGGGCGTACTCGCCGAGGCCCACGTCGGGGTCGGCGAGCAGACCCCCGGCCATCAGCGCGGTGTGCACATCGCCCGGCACCCGGGCGGGGACGGCCGCGGTGCGCACGGCGCACGGCGCGTCGGGCGGGCCGCCGGTCCAGGTGAGTTCCCATGTGCCGCCGAGGTCGCGGCGGCGGACGGTCGGGGTGGTCGGCTGCGTGGTCAGTGTCATCCTTTGACCGCTCCTGCGGTGAGGGCTTCCTGCATACGGCGGCTGGCGAGCGAGTAGGCGAAGTAGACGGGCAGCAGGGTGAGTACGGTGCCCGCGGTGAGCACCCCGAAGTCGGTGGCGTCGGAGACGAGCGTCGGCAGGGCCACTTGGACGGTGCGGATCTGGGGAGCGGTGCCGGTGATGGTCAGCGAGAACAGGTACTCGTTCCAGAAGGTGAGGAGTTGCAGGATCGTCACGCTGACGATGCCGGGCAGGGAGACGGGCACGAACACGCTGACCAGCAGGCGCAGGTTGCCCGCGCCGTCGAGTGAGGCCGACTCGACCAGGGCGCGCGGGACGGTCCGCATGAACTGGACGAGCAGCAGCACCGAAAGCGGCAGGGCGCTCGCCGGCAGGAACAGCATCTGGAACTCGCGGGTGTAGAACAGGTCGAGCTTGATCGCGAGCACGACGGTGGGGATCAGCGCGGCGAACGGCGGGATCAGGAACCCGGCGGAGAAGGCTCCGGCGACCAGGCGGGCGAGCCGCCCGTCCTGGCGGGCCAGGGCGTAGGCGGCGGGCACCGCGAGGACCAGGGTCAGCGCGACGGCGACCACCGAGATCAGCAGCGAGTCGAGCAGGGCCTGCCCGAGAGCCGCCGTCTGCCACGCGGTGGAGAAGTTGTGCCACAGCCAGTGCCTGGGCAGCGCGAACGGCCGGGTGAAGATCTCGATGTTGGTCTTGAAGGCGCTGACCGCCAGGTAGTACAGCGGCGCGGCGAGCAGCAGCGCGTACAGCCAGGACAGCGCGCCTGCGACGGGTGCGCCGCCGCGGCGGAAGGGGCGCGGGGGACGGCGGCGGGGCGGCCTCGCCGCAGGGGCGGTCACCGGCTCCTCCCCGCGGCTGCGCGCCGGCCGGAAGGGGCACGGTCGCGGTCGCGCAGTACGGTCCTGATCAGCGCCATCCCCGCGACGCCGAGCACGAGCAGCACCACGCCGACGACCTGGCTGTAGCCGAGGTCGCTCTGCGAGAACGCCTTCTCGTAGACGAGGTACGACAGCGTGGTGGACGAGGTGCCGGGGCCGCCCTTGGTGAGCAGCAGGACCAGCGCGGCCGAGGTGAAGAGCGTCCACAGGAACTGGAGCATCGTCAGGGTGCGGACGTACTCCTTGACCATGGGGAAGGCGATACGCCACATGATGCGGAAACGCCCGGCGCCGTCGATCCTCGCGGCCTCGACGACCTCGGCGGGCAGGCTCGCGAGGCGCGCGGCGAACAGCACCGCGGTCCAGCCCACCCCGCGCCACAGGTCGATCGCCATCACGCTGGGCAGGGCGGTGGCCGGGTCGGCGAGCCACGGGGTGGCCAGCGCGTCGAGACCGACCGCACGCAGCAGGCCGTTGGCGCCGCCCTCGGGCGCGAGCATGCCGTAGAAGACCATCCCGGTGACGGAGATCGAGATCAGGCCGGGCGAGAAGTACAGCACCGACAGCACGCGGTAGCCGCGCGGCCTGGTGCTCAGGTGGTAGCCGAGCATGAAGGCCAGCGGAATCATCAGCGGGATGACGACCGCGACCTGGACGAGGCTGTTGCGCACGGCGTCGTGGAACAGCGGGTCGGCGGCGACGCGGCGGAGGTTCTCCGTGCCGACGAAGGCCGGGTCGTAGATGAGCCCCTTCCAGCGCAGGGTGGCGATGACGAACATCGCCACCAGCGGTCCCGCGGAGAACACCGCGAACCAGACGAGGGAGGGGACCGTGAGCCACAGCAGCCGGGGGGAGTCGAGGCTGCCGCGCCGGGCCGGCCCGCGGCGCCCCGCGGGGGCGGGGGCCGCGGTGCCAGGCGGTGCGTCCTGTGTGGTGGTCAGGGACATCGCGCGGCTCAGCCCTCGGTGGCGTCGTCGAGGCCGGAACAGATCTGCCGCGCGGAGGACTTGCCGTAGGCGCTGGTCAGTACCTGGGTGATCCGGTCGGATGCGGAGCCGATCCACACGTCGGGCACCACCGCGTGGTCCACCGTCCCGTCGAGGCGCAACGACTGGGCCAGCAGCGGGTCCTTGGCGTAGGAGGCGAAGTCGCCGCCGGTCGGGGGCAGGATGCTCGCGTCCTTGACGAAGTCGCCGACGGTGGCGTGGGTGTAGAAGCGGGTGACGAAGCGCCGCACCTTGTCGATACGGTCGGGCTGCGCGCCGTGCTTGGTGATCATGAAGCCGACGCCGGTGAAGCCCTGGAACGCGGTCGGCTTGGCGAAGACGGACCCCCTCGGCAGCGGCAGCCCCGCCAGGGTGGTGTGCCGCTGGATGCCGGTGCCGGAGGCGGCGGCCTCGGTGTAGGCCCAGGAGCCGGCCGACATCATCGCCGCCTTGCCTGAGTAGTAGGAGGCGTACATGCCGTCGGCGACGAGCCCGGCGGCGTTGTCGGTGAAGACCCCGGCGTCACGCAGCCGGGTGAAAAGACCGATGCCCTTGAGCACGGAGGGCGTCGCGCAGTAGCCGCCCTTCCGCATGACCTTCTCCATGGCCCCGGCGGCGGTGTAGGACTGCGCTATCTGGTAAAAGAGCTTCTGGCCTGTCCAGTCGTTCCCGCCGACGGTCAGCGGCTGGATGCCCTTGGCACGCAACTTGTGCGCAGCGTCGATGAGTTGGTCGGTGGTGGTGGGGATCGCCTTGACCCCGGCCCGCTTCAGCAGGTCGGTGTTGTACCAGACGGGCCAGCTGAACCCGGAGAACGGCAGCCCCTGGAGTGCGCCGCCACGCACGCCGCCGACCCGCCACTCGTCCAGCGCCTCGGGCTTGATCCTGCCCGCGAGGCCCCACTGCTTCAGATAGGTGTCGACGGGCACGGTGACGCCGCTGTCGAGCCAGCCGAGCGTCTTGTCGTAGAGGTTGACGATGACGACGTCGGGGGACTTCCCCGCGGCGACGGCGTTCTCCACCTGGTCGTCGATGGTCTCCAGGCCGTCGGTCGCCTGCACCGTGACACCGGTGGCGTCGGTGTAGGCGGCGAAGGCGCGCTTCTGCGCTGCGGCGGCCGAGTTCCCCGCCGACCAGCGGGTGACGACGTCGAGGGAGTTGCCGCCGCCCGCCCGGCCGCCGGCGCCGCCGGTGCCGCAGGCGGCCAGGGTGAGGGCGAGGGCGCCGACGACGCATGCGGCCACGGTGCGGGCTGCCCGGGGTCTGCGGCGATGGTCCATGGAGGTCTTCCTTCAACTCGGCTGCAGGCGTGCGCCTCACAGCGTCCAGGACGCCACCAGCCACGTCAATAAGAAAGATTAGTAATCTATTAAAGACCTCGCAGCACGAGCCGAGCCGGCGGCACCGTCACCGTGCGCGGGCGCGCCGGCGCACCGGCCAGCACCTCGGCCAGCGTGGCGCCCGCGAGCTCCCCGAGTTCCTGCACGTCGTGGCCGACCGCACTGAGCGGCGGCTCGGCCAGCTGGCACAGCGCCGAGTCGTCCCACGCGACCAACGAGAGCGCGTCGGGGACGGCGATGGCGCGCCGCCGCGCTTCGTGCTGGGCGCCGAGCGCCATGACGTCGTTGTCGAAGACCAGCGCGGTGGGCCGCTCGGGCAGCGCCGCCAGCGCGCCGATCGCCCGTACGCCCGCGGCCTCGGAGTAGTCACCGTCGAACAGCGTGGTGCGCACGCCCTGCTCTGCGGCCACCGCCTCGAAAGTGCGGCGCCGGATGATGGTGTGCGCCATCTGCGCGGGCCCCGCAACATGCCCGAGGTGAGTGTGGCCCGCGGCGACGAGCTCGGCGACCACGTCGCACATGGCGATGTCGTCCTGCGCCCATACCGCGGGCAGCCCGCCGGCCGTCACCGGATCCCCGACCACGACGCACGGCAGGCTCAACTCCTTGACCAGCGCCACCCGTTCGTCGCCCGGCAGCAGGTCGATGAGGATCGCGCCCTGCACCTGGCCGTGCCGCACCCAGGCCCGCATCCGCTCGCCCGCCTGCGCCACGGTGGCCACCACCTGCAGCAGCACCGGCACACCGAGCGGCACGAGCCGGCGTTCCATTCCGGCGATCAGCTCGTGGAAGAAGGGCTCGGCGCCCAGCACTTCCGCGTCGCGTACGAGGGCGAGGCCGACGGGGACGCCCTGCCGCGGGCCTCCCGCCGGCCCGGTCGGTGCCGCCGTCATGGTGCCCTCCTGCTCCCGCCCGCCGGGCGCGGGCCGCCCGGCCGCCGTCCGTGCGGAGCGGGCGCCGGCCGTCGTCCCTGCGCCGGCGGTCTCCTCGGACTCGTCTAACCTCGTGTTCGTACCGTAGCCGTGCGACAGCGTACGGCGGGAGAAGAGGTGGACGAGGGTGGCCCGAAGGGAGTCTGCGGCCGCGGGCCCCGGCAGCCGGGCGCTCGTGGTCGACCTCATCCGCTCGTCGGGGCCGATCAGCCGGGTCGAGCTGGTCAAGGCCACCGGGCTCACCCAGCCGACGATCTCCAACATCGTGCGGCGGCTGATCGACGACGGTGTGGTGCGCGAGACGGGTGACACGGTGGCCACCCGCGGCAAGCCCCGCACCCTGCTGGTGATCAACTCCCGGGCGGCGTACGGCGTCGGCATCCACCTGGGCGACTCCACGCTGACCTGCGTGGTGACCGACACCCGCGGCGGCACGGTCGGCCGCCAGCTGGTCGCGGCCCCCGCGGGCACCGGCCCCGCCGATCTGACGGACGCGCTCGCCGACCTCTACCGGGACGTCACCCGCGGGCTCGGGCTGCCGCCACGGAGCGTGGCAGGGATGGCTGTGGTCGGGCCGGGCCCCGTGGACGTCGTACGCGGTGACTTCCTGGCCCCCGGCCGCCGGCCTGCCGAGCAGGGCCTGGCCAGGGAGCTGAGCGAGCGGCTCGCCGTGCCGGTGCTGGTCGACAGCGACGCATCGGCGGCCACGGTCGGCGAGTTCTGGGGTCGGCAGGTCTCCCGGGAGCGCACCTTCGGCTGCCTGTACATGAACGCGGGGATCGGCTCGGGCGTGGTGCTCGACGGCTCCCTGCACCGGGGCGCCAGCTCGAACGCGGGCAAGGTGGGCCATGTGGCGGTGGTGCGCGACGGCGAGCCCTGCCCGTGCGGGAACCGCGGCTGCCTCGAACAGTACGCGGCCCCGCACGTGCTCGCCGCCCGGGCCCGCACCGTGCCGGGCCTCGCCGACCGCCTGCGGATCCGCCCCGACGACCCCGCCGATCGGGCGTTCGACGTGCTCGCCCGCGCTGCGGTCTACGGGGACGAGGACGCGCGGGCGCTGCTCGACGAGGCCGCGGACCTGCTCGCCGACGGCGCCCTGACCCTGGTGAACCTGTGGGACCTGGACACCCTGGTGCTGGCGGGTCCCGGATTCGCGGTGGCCGGCTCCCTCTATGTGGCGGCGATCCGCCGCCGGCTGGGCGAGCGCGCCTGTACCCGCGAGGTGCACGCCGTCGATGTCGGCCTCTCCAGCAACCCGCGCGACTCCGCGGCGATCGGGGGCGCCGCCCTGGTCCTCCAGGGCTCCGTCGCGCCCGGCCACGGCCCCCTGGTGGCGGCGCGGGCCGGGTGAGCCCGCCCGCGGTGCGCCGCGCCGCTCCGTGGGAGACCGCCGGACACCCGCTCAACAGCGGTGGTTGTCACGGCTCTTGAAGCGGGCGCGGGGCGCCGGTACGGTGCTCGGGCCGCGCGGACTGTTGGCGCAGAACGCTGTGCGCGACTTCCATAGATTAATAATGAAACTAGTGCCGGGCGGCCCCACCCTCATCCGCACCCCGCGAAGGAGCCCCCATGCGCGACCCCGTCCCCCACCCTCTCCCCCAGCCGGGACCATCCGCCGCCCGCCGGTACCTGCGGGCCCACGCCCCGTGGTCCACCCGGCTCACCGCGCTGTGCGCCGCCGCCGCAGCGCTGGCCCTGATCGTCCTCGCGCTGCCCGCGGGCGCCCGGGCCACCGCGGCCCCGAACGGCGTACAGGCCACCCGCGTCCTGCATGTCGCCAAGAGCGGCAGCGACACCAACCCCGGCACCCAGGCCGCGCCCTTCCTGACCATCAACCGCGCCGCGCAGGAGGCCGAGCCGGGTGACACCGTGCTGGTGCACGCGGGCGTCTACCGGGAGACGGTCAAGCCCGCGCGCGGCGGCACCGACGAGGACCACCGCATCACCTACAGCGGCGCCGGGGACGGCGACGTGGTGGTGAAGGGCTCGGAGGAGATCAACTCCTGGACGAACACCGGGGGTTCTGTCTGGAGCGTGACCCTGCCCAACAGCTTCTTCGGCGACTACGACCCCTATGCGACCGGGCAGCCGCAGGGCGGCGACGGCGGTTTCTTCCCCGGCTACACCGCGGGCGACGTCTACCTCGACGGGCAGGCGTACTACGAGAAGGCGGCGCTGGCCGACGTGCGGGGCGCGGCCGACTCCTGGTACACGCAGGTCTCCGGCGACACCACCACGATCTGGGCGAACTTCAACGGCGCCGACCCCAACTCCCGCCTCGCCGAGATCAATGTGCGCCGGCAGGTCTTCGCCCCCGACGCGTGGGGCCTCGGTTACATCACCGTACGGGGCTTCACCGTCGAGCAGGCGGCCAACACCTACTCGGACTTCCCGAGCAGCCCCGCGCGGCGACAGGCCGGCGCCATCAGCGTCAACGGCGGCCTGAAGTGGATCATCGAGGACAACGTGGTGCTCAACGCCCGCACCATCGGCATCGACATCGGCCTCGGCAACGACGAGTGGGCCGGCAACCGGCCGGGCACCACCCGCACCGACTTCCACGACACCGACCTCTACGGCTCGCACATCGTGCGCAACAACTACATCGCGCGCTGCGGCCAGTCCGGGATCGCGGGCGTCTTCTCCTGGCACTCCCAGATCTTGTACAACGAGATCGAGGACACCAACTACCGCAACGAGTTCAGCGGCGCGGAGACGGCCCCGATCAAGGTGCACTACATGAACGAGGGCCTGATCAAGGGCAATTACATCCACAACTCCAAGGGCTCCAACTCCGCGGGCATCTGGACGGACTGGGGCAGCCAGAACGTCCGCGTCACCCGGAACATCGTGATGAACAGCCCCTGGGGCTACTACGCGGAGGCGGTCTTCGGACCCGTCCTCGTCGACAACAACGTCTTCATCGGCAACAGCGACATCCGCACGCTGGACGCGACCGGCATCGTCTTCGCCCACAACCTGTTCCTGGACAACAACGCGATCCACACCGACGGCAGCGGCCGGGACGCGTACTACTTCCAGCCGGGCACGATGAACGAGACCACCGCGCTCACCTCGCCCGAGAAGTTCTTCTGGTACAACAACCTGGTCCAGGGCTCGGCGCTGCCCGCCGACACGACCGACAAGACCCAGGTGAAGGAAGGCGACTTCACCGGCGTCCTGTCGAACGTCCACTACACGGCCGACAGCGCCCACGTGGCGCTCGGTTTCGACCTCGACGCCTCCGGCATCCACGGTCTCGCACCGGTGACGCAAACACGGGTCGGGCTGATCCCCAAGGCGAACCAGAGCATCGCAGCCGACGTCACCACCGACTTCTTCGGCGGGGCGGTCGACACCGGCAACCCGATGGCGGGGCCGTTCGCCGCGGCGCACGGCGGCGCCAACTCCTTCACGCTGTGGCCCCCGGCCGGGCAGAGCGTGCCGAAGCCGCCGGCCGGCCTGCCGGTGAACCTCGCGCTGAACCCCGGCGCCACGGCCACCGCCTCCTACCAGGACGGCACCTACCTCGCGGCCGACGCGATCGACGGCAACGCGTCCTCGCGCTGGTCGAGCGACCACAGCGGCGACCCGAACGCCTGGCTCCAGGTCGACCTCGGCGGCGAGTACGCCCTGAACACGGCCGTCCTGGAATGGGAGGCCGCCTACGCATCCGCCTACAAGGTCGAGGTCAGCGACGACGCCGTCCACTGGACCGACGCCACCGGCACCCTCACAGGACACGGCGGCACCGAGACCGTCGACATCGGCAGGACCGCCCGCTACCTCCGCATGCAGGGCATCACCCCGGCCACCCCATGGGGCTACTCCCTCTACGAGTTCGAGGTGTACGGCACCCCGGCGCACAGCCCCGCCGCCCGGCGCTGACGCCGCCGCCGCGACGCCCCCCTCCCCCCGTAAAAAGGACTCCTCATGACCCCACCCGCACTCCCCCACGGGGCCGCAAGGCCCCGCCCCCTCGGCGCCCTCGGCAGGCGGCTGCTCGGCGCGGCCGTACCGCTCGCCCTCCTGCTCGCCACCGGGCCGCAGTCCGGCACGGCCGGCGCGACCGGCGCGACCGGCGCGACGCGGGCGGCAGCGCCCGCAGCGGCCGGCTCGCCGACCGTGGCCCCGTCCACCACCTACCCGCACACCTACAGCGACTGGCAGGACGGCCTGCTCGCCGGCAACGGCAAGCAGGGCATCATCGAGTTCGGCGATCCGCGCGACGACACCGTCGTCTTCGACGACAAGGACTTCTTCATGGCGCGGACGGAGGCCCATCCGCACCGCACGTTCAACACCGTCAGCCAGAACGACATCAACCGCATACGCGACGAGCTGATCGCTGGCGACTACCGGGACGCCAACCAGCTCGCCGCCGACGTGCAGGGCTACCAGGGCGGCGGCGAGGGCAGCAAACACCCCGGCTACAAGATGACGATCCAGCTCCCCGACACCGGCCCGGTCAGCGACTACGTACGCTCGACCGACTACGCCTCGGGCGTGGTCAAGGTGAACTGGCACGACGACAAGGGCGCCTGGGAGCGGGACTCGTTCGTCTCGCGGACCGACGGCGTCACGGTGCAGTACCTCCCGGCCCCCGCCGGGCAGCGCCTCGACGTGAAGCTGGGCCTGTCCATCGACCCGGGGATGAACCTGCTGAACAAAGGCGTCACCTACACCGACAACTCCACGCCCGACTTCCTCGACCTGCGGGCCAAGTACCCGAGCGGCAGCTACGACGCCGGGTACGAGGGCGTCACCCGGATCGTCACCGACGGCACGAAGACGATGGCAGGCTCGGACGTGTCGGTGTCGGGCGCGAGCTACGTGATGCTGCTGTCGCTCACCCAGCGCTACAACGGCACCTACAACGGCGGCGCCCCGGCCGAGCAGGAGTGGGCTGGGCAGCCGCTCCAGACCCGGCTCGCCGCGATCGACGACAGCTACCAGACGCTGCTCGACCGGCACACCGCGGAACACCGCAGAATCTTCGGCCGTGTCTCGGTCGACTTCGGCGCCACCCCGCAGGACCGCGCCAAGTCCACCGAGGAGTTGCTCGCCGAGCAGAAGAACTCCCCGCTGCCCGTCCCCGCGCTCTACGAGCGGATGTTCTACGCGGGCCGCTACCACCTGCTCGGGTCGAGCAACGCCACAGCGGCGCCCGACCTGCTGGGCAACTGGACGGGCGACAGCAACGTCGGCTGGGACGGCTACTACCACCTCGACGCCAACCTCAACCTGCAGATCTCCAGCGGGAACATCGGCAACATGCCGGAGGCCATGGCGGGTTACTTCTCCCTCAACCACCAGTGGCAGAAGGACTTCGAGACCAACGCCCGCAAACTGCTCGGCACCCGCGGCATGTTGACCGGCGGCAACACGCCCAACGGAGAGGGCCTGATCTCGAACATCAACTTCGACTACCCGTACCAGTACGTCACCGGTGGCGAGTCGTGGCTGCTCTACCCGTTCTGGGAGCACTACGAGGTGACCGGGGACAAGCAGTTCCTCGCCGACCAGTTCTACCCGCTGATCCGCGACATGGGCGACTTCTACGAGGACTTCCTCGTCAAGAAGGACGCCAAGGGCAAATACATCTTCGCCGGGTCGATCTCCCCGGAGAACACCCCGCCCGGCGGGGTGCCGCTCGCCGTCAACTCCGTCTACGACATCTCCGGGGCGCGCTTCGCGCTGTCCACCCTCATCCAGACCAGCAAGATCCTCGGCCGCGACGCGGACAAGATCCCGGTGTGGCAGGAGAAGCTGGACAACCTGCCGCCGTACCTCGTCAACGACGACGGGGCGCTGGCCGAATGGGCCTGGCCCGACCTGGAGAACAAGAACAACTACCAGCACCGGCACTCCAGCGGGCTGATGCCGGTGTGGCCCTATCGGGAGATCACCCCGGAGAAGAACCCGGCGCTGTTCAAGGCCGCCCAGGTGTTCCTGCAGAAGAAGGACCAGGGCAGCTACGAGAACGCCGGCCACGGGCTGCTGCACGGCGCACTGATCGCCGCCGACCTCGACATGGCGGACTCGGTCGGAGCCAAGCTGCTGCGCTTCGCGAAGGACGACTACTACTACAGCAGCATGGCGACCTCGCACTACAACGGCCACAACACCTTCGCCACGGACGTCGTGAACTCGGTGCCCACGGTGATGATGGAGATGCTGGCCGCCACCCAGCCAGGCACCCTCGAACTGCTGCCGGCGCTGCCGAAGGGCCTGGACAAGGGCTCGATCTCCGGCATGCTCGGCAAGGGGCAGTTCACCATCGACAAGCTGAGCTGGGACACCGCCGCGCACACCGCGGACGTCACCCTCACCTCGGGGACCGACCAGGACCTCACGCTGATCCAGCGCGCGGGGATCGCGTCGGCCACCGGTGAAGGGGTGAGCGTGCAGAGCTCACCGCTCGGGAACATCGCGAGGGTGCTGCCGCTGCAGCGCGGGAAGACGGTCACCGTCCACCTGACGCTGGATGCGCCGCGGGCGAACCTGGCGCTCGGCAGGCCGGCGACGGCCTCCTCGGAGTCCAACGGCGACCAGGGCGCGGCCAAGGCGTTCGACGGCGACCCGGCCACCCGGTGGAGTGCCGGCCCGAGCGCGGACAGCTGGATCCAGGTCGACCTGGGCACGGTGCGGTCCGTGAGCGAGGTGGACCTGGCATGGGAGGACTCCTACGCCAAGGGGTACCGGCTCCAGGGCTCCACCGACGGCACCACCTGGAAGGACTTGTACACGCAGACCGACTCGGCGGGCGGCACCGAGAAGATCCCGCTGTCCGCTACGACCCGGTACGTGCGGATGCAGGGCACCGCGAAATCCGGCCCGTGGGGCTACTCCCTCTGGGAGATGCGGGTCTACGGCTGACGAGGGCGGGCCCCCGGTTGCCCGGGGGCCCGCCCTGCCGTTGCGGAGCAGCGGAGAGGAAGCGGCGGGCTCAGAAGCCGACCGCGACCTCCAGCCACTGCGGGTCGGCGTGCGAGACGAACGAGGACTGGCCCGCCACGTCGTCGTACGGGAAGCCGTAGGCAAGGCCGTTGATGGCGTGGTCGTGCCAGAACTTTGCGTAGTAGTTCGCGGGGCCCGCCTTGTAGTACTGGCTCGGGTCGGACTGCTGGTCCGCGGGGAGCTGGGCCACATGGCGGTTGAGCGCGGCGCACATGTCCGGGTCGCCCGCGAGCGAGCCCGCGCAGCCGGTGATGTTGGACGTGGACTCGTTCACGCCGAAGGACTGGGCGTAACTGGTGAAGTAGTCCGCGTACTTGCCGCCCGCCTGGAAGTCGGGCGAGCTGCCGGGCGCCGGGATGCGGTACGGGGCCTGGACGTCGGCGAGCCCCTGGAACTCGGTCGGCACCTCGCTCTTGAACTGCTGGAACAGGGCGTCCCTGCTCTGCTGGAAGACGTCGTAGCTGTCGCCGACCTGGACGTCGTAGCCGTCGCTCGCGTGCAGCCGCATCGCAAGCGGCAGCGCCCACGCGTCCACGCGGGTGGTGTTGCCGTTGAACGCGCCGTCGCCGACGGTGAATTCGATGAAGTCCTGGTACTGACTGTCGGGCGAGCCGAGGTAGAAGTACATCCGCCCGGCCGAGTTGGCCGGCATGTCGATGTACGGCTGCTCCGCGATCGAGTGCTCCTCGTCGCCGAACTTCCAGTAGACCTGGTCGTCGGGGTAGGCACCGTTCGTACGGTTGAGGACCTTGACCGTGAGCACGTTCTGCGCGGGCGGGATGGAGCTGGTGTCGCCCCAGAAGGAGTCGGGCGGGGTCTCGCCCGCGGGCGCGGCGGCCGCGGCGGAGCCGAGCGGCGCGTCGGCCGCGAGCGCCGCGGACGGCGACGCGGTGGCGGCGGCGCCGAAGAGGGCGAGCGCCACGCCGAGGGCGGCGGTCAGCCGCGCGGCGGTGCGGCGCGGCCTGCGCACGGAGGGGGATGTGGGGGGCATGCATTCCTCCCTGGCTGCGAAGGTACGAAGCGGACACGGCGGCCGTCCAGCCAGATGACGGCCTCGTCCGACCCGGCACGAGCACGAGCGGCCCGCGGCGGGGGCGCCGATGGGGCGGCGGCCGAGCCGAGAGAGCGCTCTCAGAGAGCCTTTCCCTATCGCATGTCCTTGTCAAGAGACGAGAGTTGGGAGAGCACGCGCGGGCGCCGGTGCGGCATCCGCGCCCGGGCCCCCGCGGCGCTCACGCCGAGGGCCCCGACGCGCGGCGCGGGTCGAAGACCTCACGGAATTGCGGGAACCGCTCCGCCCTCGGATCCAACAGGTCCAGCAGGGCCACCAGTTGGTACTGGACCTCCGTGAGGCGCGCGACGGCGGGCCCGGTGTCGGCGGCCAGCGCGTCGACATCGTCGAGCAGCCGCCCGAACCAGCCGCGGAACTCCTCGTCCCGGTCGAGCCGGGCGCAGAACTCGGCGAACCCCAGGCACCTGCGCCGCGGCGGCTCCCCGTCGGGGTGGACCATCAGCTCCCCCACCGCGCGCTGTTCCGCGCGGAAGAGGCGCAGCTCGTTGCCGTGCGGGCCGATGCGACTGAGGGCGTGGCCGACCGTGGAGATCTGCGCCATGACGCTGCGGTTGGTCGCCGAGCTGCCGAGGTCGAGGAACTGCACGTCACGCCGGAGTATCTCGACCCAGCCCAGGTACTCGGCGAGCACGAAGACCGTGCTGCGGCGCGCGTACTCGGCCTCCTGCGGGGTGCCCCCGAGGAGGAACGCCGTGAGATAGCCGGCGTGCCCGCCCGGGGCGCGGTCGACCGCGTACCCGCGCAGGATGTTGAAGACCCGCGTCTGGAGGTCGTACGCGGCCCACGCGAGCGAGGCCCCGTAAGCGTCCATGAGGCTGCGCTGCTCCATGGTGCGCAGCCGCTGCTGCTGCCAGTACCCGAGCACCGCGGTGACGGCGGCGCCCGCGAGCGCGACCCCGGCGGACACCCACGACACCACGTCCACGGCCGTTCCCCCTCGGCACCTGCGGTCGACAAAACGGCCCCCGAGCTGCGTGGTGCAGTTCGGGGGCCGTCATTCGCGCGTGGCGGCGCCAGGATTCGAACCTGGGTAGGCTAAGCCGACGGATTTACAGTCCGCTCCCATTGGCCACTCGGGCACACCGCCATGGGTTGCGCCGCGTCCGGGGCTCACCTGGGTGGCCTCCGTTGCGACGTCGTAAACGATACCTGATCCCCGAGGGTGCTCCGCCACCGGTATTGATCCGCCGGCTGCCCTGGCCGGGTGGCTAGGCTTGCCCGGAGCGGCCGGCCGTGCCCGGCCGCTGCCGGGCAGGTGGGAACACCCCCGCCGGTATCCCCCACCGACATCAAGGAGCCACAAGGACATGGCCGACTCCAGTTTCGACATCGTCTCGAAGGTCGAGCGGCAGGAGATCGACAACGCCCTCAACCAGGCGGCGAAGGAGATCTCGCAGCGCTACGACTTCAAGAACGTCGGCGCATCGATCAGCTGGTCCGGCGAGAAGATCCTCATGGAGGCCAACTCCGAGGAGCGCGTCAAGGCCATCCTCGACGTCTTCCAGTCCAAGCTGATCAAGCGGGGCATCTCGCTGAAGGCGCTGGACGCGGGCGAGCCGCAGCTCTCCGGCAAGGAGTACAAGATCTTCGCCTCCATCGAGGAGGGCATCTCCCAGGACAACGCCAAGAAGGTGGCGAAGATCATCCGCGACGAGGGCCCCAAGGGCATCAAGGCGCAGGTGCAGGGCGACGAGCTGCGGGTCAGCTCCAAGAGCAGGGACGACCTCCAGGCCGTCATCGCGCTGCTGAAGGGCAAGGACTTCGACTTCGCCCTCCAGTTCGTCAACTACCGCTGACGCAACCCGCACCGCACGGGGCCGCACCGGACGGGCGGCCCCGGGAGCCCCGGCCGGCGGGCCGGCTCGGTCAGCGGGCGCGGAGGCCTGCGTCCGAGCCCGGACGGCAGGCGCGGAGGCCCGTGTCCGAAAGCCGCCGGATTTGGGGGGTGGGGGTGGGCCAGACTCGGGGGCCTGAGGAAGGAGTCGGGCATGGACGTGAGCTCGGGTACGGAGACCGGTGCACTGCGGTACGCGGTGGTGAGGAGCCCGCTGGGGGAGCTGCTGCTCGTAGGGCGCGCGAGGGCGGGGGTGCCGGGTGGCACGGCGCTGGTCTCGCTCTCGCTGCCGGGGCAGAAGGGCGGGGCGCGGGTCGAGGACGGCTGGATGCGGGACGACGCCGCCTTCGCGGAGATCGGACGGCAGCTCGGCGCCTACTTCGCGGGCGAGCTGACCGGCTTCGACATCGCGTACGCGGAGGCGGCGGGCGCCACGGAGTTCAGGCGCAGGGTCTGGCGGGCCGTCGACGCCATCCCGTACGGGACGACCGCGACGTACGGGCAGATCGCGGCGCAGGTCGGGGCGAGCGGCGCGGGGGTGCGCGCGGTCGGGTCGGCCATCGGGCGCAATCCGCTGCTGGTCGTGCGGCCCTGCCACCGGGTCATCGGCTCGGACGGCGCCCTGCGGGGCTACGCGGGCGGCCTTGAGGGCAAGCGCCGCCTGCTCGGTATCGAAGGCGCGCTGCCGGCATGAACTGCCGCGCGGGCGACGGCGGTTCGGGGGAGCTCTTTCCCCGGCCGCGCACGGTGGTGGCGCCGGGCGCCGTGCATGTGCCGGGGTGGCTCGGGCCCGAGCGGCAGCGCGAGCTGGTGGCGGCGTGCCGCGCCTGGGCCGCGGGGCCCGTGCCCATGCGGCACACCCGGCTGCCGCGCGGCGGGGTGATGTCCGTGCAGACCATGTGCGTGGGCCGCCACTCTGAAGAGTGGTGTACCGAAAACTTTCCGCACAGCACAGAGCCCCGGTCGTCACTGCGACGGCCAGGGCTCAGCGCTTGTGTGCTCAGTCCTCGTCGGGCTCAGGGATGACGAACCCGCGCACGGGGCCGTCGGCGGGGTGCCGCTCGGCGTTCGCCTGACTCAGCGTCTCGATCACTTCCTCATAGCGAGGATTGTTCCACTCCATGGCCCTGTTCCCTTCTTCGGTGTCGAGCAGCCTACTCGGGCGCCATGCCCTTGGGCTTCGGCTTGGGCGTGATGATGATCGGCGTGCAGTTCGGGCCGTTCGGCGTGTGCCACGTCAGGGCCCCCACCGTGATCGTGCTCTGATCCGGCCCGCGCCACAGCTCCACGTCGACCGGATAGCCGGCGGACGCCATCGTGAGCATCGTCCGCGTGGTCAGGTCCGGGTCGTACTCCGACCCGTCGGGCCGCTCCGGGACGTGGTGTACGAACCCGTTGCACAGACGCTCGCACAGCTCCGCGTAAAGCTGCGTGTGCAGCACAAGGGCATGCCAGCCCTCGTCGACGACAGGTGACGGGGCGATGGACGCGCCCGGGTGCGCTGCCGCCGTGGCGACGAACGCGAGCGCCTGAGCGGTGATGCGTCCGGCGATGTCCTCCGTCATGCCGGGGTTGGCGTCCAGCACGGTGGCGCGGACGTCGGCGAACTGCTCGGGTTCGAGCAGCGCGCGGGGGTCTTTCACGATCATCGGTGCACTGGTGGTCATTGGTGGTGCCTCCCGTTCCGATGGGTGATGTGTGGTGCTTGAACGGGCGGGGCTTTGGTGCCGACCTCTGCCCCGCCCGCCCCCTTCCCGCGCTCCGGTCCGTCACGGCCGACGCGCGGGGGCTCAGGTGGGGACGGGGGCAACGCAATCCCCCGTCCCCGGGCCCGCACATCCCCGGGGGGTGGTAGGTGTGCGGGAGTCTGTGTCAGTAGCGGCGGACGACGCCGCGCTTCTCGTCCTCCGTGCGCAGAAGCGCGTACGTAAGGTGCCAGCGCCTCCGGGGCTCCGCCGAGGAGGCATTCCCGACCGCCGAAGCAACTGGGGCAGCGCTCCAGGTGCGCGCGCCAGTGCTTGAACGCGGTTGCTTCCAGGCGCTCTGTGGTCGTCTCGCAGCGCTGGTAGTAGCCAGCCACTAGGCCGTCCTGCCAGACGAAGCGGACACCAATCCCGCTCGCGCGCTCGATACCGCACCGCAGGGCGTCAGCGATGGGATTCTCTCCGTTGTCGACGTGTACTCCCGTCGACCGGAGCAACTGCCGCACCATGGCGGATCGCGCGCTCACCGCGTGCTCCCGACGCGGGCCGCTCGCGGGTGCGGGTGGCGGCGGATCTCTTCTGCCAGGTCCAAGGCGTGCTGCCGGCTGTAGGCGGGGCCAGACCTGTCGACGGCCTCTCGCCACTGGCCGAGACAGGCCGCACAGACGTCGCAGCCGGGGGCCGGGGTCGGCTCGGGCAGAGCGCCGTCGGTTCGGACGACGAGTCTGCCGTCAGAGCCGTCCCGCTCCATGAGGGCCGACAGGCGCCGGCGGGCCACGCTGCTCATGACAGCAACCTCCCTAACGCCGCCTCCACGTGGAGCAGCAGGGGGCGGGTGACGGGGGTAAACACGTCGGGCACGGCACACTCAGGCTCTGTCGGGGCGGCGCGCAGCCACCCGGTCAGGTCGTCCCCGACGTCGCCCGACAGCGCTGTTGGTACAGCGGGTGAACCTGTGGTTAACCTCTGCATGTCGACGCTCCTTGTCAGCGTTGGCCACGCCCCGGGGCCGTTCGCGCGGTCGCCGGGGTTCCGTGCACCGTTACGCTTCCGCCCCCGGCAGGCCGTTGCTACCGCGTTCCAGGGCCGTTAGGCACGTAGCGCCGCTACCATCAAAAACGTGCCAAACGTCCTAGGGGGTTCAGGTGAACGAAGCACTGCGCCGGGCAATGGCTAAAGCGCACTTGACAGACAGGGAACTCGCGGAGCGCTGCGGGGTCGACGCCAAGACAGTTGGGCGTTGGATCACTCAGACCGGCCGCGTCCCCCACGCCCGGCATCGCTGGGCCGTGGCTGAAGCAGTTGGGGAGGACGAAGGGTTGTTGTGGCCGACGGCAGCAAAGACAGCAATCAAGGTCGGGCCGGATCGGGAGATAGCCGAAGTCTTCCCGTACCGATCCGCCGTCCCTGCCTCCCTCTGGCGCACCCTGATTACCCGCGCTGAGCGCGAGCTGACGTTCGCCGGATACACGAATTACTTCCTGTGGCTCGAACAAGCACGCTTCGGAACTGCGCTGCGTCGGAAGGCGGAACGGGGTTGCAAGGTGCGCTTCCTCGTCGGCGAGCCCGACAGCGAGTTGACCCAATCGCGAGAGCGAGACGAGAACGTTCCGCTGACCCTGTCGACGCGGATTCGCGTCACGCTCGCAGAGGTCGAGAAGCTGAAGGGGTCCGTCGACGCACGATTCTCCGACGGGCACGCATACCTGAGCGTGTTCCGGTTCGATGACGACATGATCGTGACGCCGCTTCTGACGCATAGCGTCGGCCACGACGCCCCGACTCTGCACCTCCGGCGCCATCAGAACGACGGTATTTTCGACCGCTTCGCGTCGCACATTGAAGAATTGTGGACCCGCGGCCGACCCGTCTGGAGGGAGTCCGATGGGACGACGTGACTACGAAGATGACCCGGACGCGCCGGCGGCTAACAGCCTCGTCCCCGCGGCGTCTGCCGTTGTCGTTGATAGCCAACAGCGGTTGCTACTTCAGCGGCGCAGTGACAACGGCATGTGGGCATTGCCCGGGGGTGCAATGGAGATCGGGGAGACACTTCCTGACTGCGCCATCCGCGAGACCCGTGAAGAGACTGGAATTGACGTCGAGATCGTTGGCCTTGTTGGCACCTACACGAACCCTCGTCATGTCTTCTCGTACGACGACGGGGAGGTGCGACAAGAGTTCTCCGTCTGCTTCCTCGCGCGGCCCGTCGGCGGGCGCATGGCGGTGTCCAGTGAATCCACTGATGTCCAGTGGTTCGCGCCAGCCGACGTTGCCGACCTGCCCATGGTTCCGAGCATTCGCAAGCGAGTGACGGACTATCTGTCGGGCAGGTACCCCGTATTCACCTGACGTCAGCCGAACAGCGCCCTAACGCGACGTCGGTACGCCTCTCCGTGCCACTTGGAGCAGAAGTGGCGCACGCGGCCCGTGCCAGGCGTCTGCGGTACGTCGACGCCGCACAGGGGGCAGGTAACGGGGCGGGTCTTGACAGGGGCGGTGTAGTCCACGGTGTCCTTTACAAGTGCCTATGCTGGCACTGGCGACCGTACCGCTACTCGCGCATGGCGGGCGACGTGAACGGCGCGCGGGTCGTGGACTTCCCCGGCTGGCTCGCCGACCTGGGGCGGGAGGCCGTCGCCGCCGCGTACGAGGGCGTGCAGGGCGCGGAGTCGTACCTGCCGGAGGCGTACGCGCCGGACACCGCGCTGGTGAACTTCTACGAGGGCGCGGCGAAGATGGGCATGCACCAGGACAAGGACGAGAAGTCCCGGGCCCCCGTGGTGTCGTTGAGCATCGGCGACCGGTGCGTCTTCCGCTTCGGGAACGCCGAGAACCGGGGGCGGCCCTACACGGACGTGGAGCTCGGCTCGGGCGACCTGTTCGTCTTCGGCGGGCCCGCCCGCCTCGCGTACCACGCCGTGCCGAAGGTGTACCCGGGCACGGCGGACCCGGGGACCGGGATGCGCGGCGGGCGGCTGAACCTCACGCTCCGGGAGACCGGCCTCGACGGCCTCGACGGCTGATTCCGCGCCGCGTGCTGCCCGGGCCCCGGGTCGCGCGCCCGTCGGCGCGGGGTCAGCGGCGGTCGCGTGAGTTGCCGAATATCAGGCGGTAGGCGATGAGCAGCACCAGCGCGCCGCCGATCGCGGCCAGCCAGGTCGGGCCGTCGAAGAATTTCTTGCTGATGGGGTGGTCGAGCCACTTGGCGGAGATCCAGCCGCCGAGGAACGCCCCGAGGATGCCGGTCAGCGTCGTGCCGATCAGGCCGCCCGGGTCCCTGCCCGGGAGCAGGATCTTCGCGATCGCGCCGGCGATCAGGCCGAGGACGATCCAGCCGATGATGCCCATGCAGTGCCACCCGTTTCTTTCCGTGTGTGCCAGGCACGCCGCCTGCGCCGTGCCTCTTCCCCGCCTGCCCGCTTCTCAGTCGCCCGCCGCGGTGTTTCGCCGCTGCGGTCTGCCGCCACGGGTCGTCGCCGCCGCGGGTGTTGCCGCCGCGTGCTGTTGACGCTGGTGGAGACGCGAAGCGGGCGCCGCGCGGTTGCGCGGCGCCGGTGAACCTCTCGTGACCATCATGGCCGGGGGCACTGACAATCCCTCCGCCGGGTGGCCACGGCGGAGGGGGCGGGGGCGGGCGTCGGCCCCGCCCGTGGTCACCAGCGGGTCTGGGCGAACGCCTGGTCCGTGGGGACGATCTCCTTGCCGAGCGGCATCAGCGACAGCGGGATCAGCTTGAAGTTGGCGAGCGCCAGCGGGATGCCGATGATCGTCACGAACAGCGCGATGCCCGTGAAGACATGGCCGAGCGCGAGCCACCAGCCGGCGAGGATCACCCACAGGACGTTGCCGACGAAGGAGCCCGCGCCCGCGGTCGGCCGGTCCACCGCCGTGCGGCCGAAGGGCCACAGCGCGTACGCGCCGATCCGGAACGCGGCCACGCCGAACGGGATGCCGATGACCGTGATGCACAGGAGCACCCCGGCGGCGAGGTAGCCGAGGTACATCCAGAAGCCGCACAGGACGAGCCAGATGATGTTGAGGATGGTCTTCATGGGCGGCGACCTGCCATCTGTTCGAGCCGGGCGATGCGTTCGGCCATCGGGGGGTGGGTCGAGAACAGCTTGGAGACGCCCTCCCCCGGGCGGAACGGGTTGGCGATCATCATGTGGCTCGCCGTTTCGAGGCGCGGCTCCGGGGGCAGCGGGAGCTGCCTGGTGCCGGCGTCGAGCTTGCGCAACGCGCTCGCCAGCGCCTCGGGGTCGCCGGTGAGCTGGGCGCCCGAGGCGTCCGCCTGATACTCGCGGGAGCGGCTGACGGCGAGCTGGATGACCGTCGCCGCGAGCGGCCCGAGCAGCATGATCAGCAGGAAGCCCGCGATGCCTGGGCCCTCGTCGTCGTCCGACCTGCCGATCGGGATCAGCCAGGCGAAGTTGACCAGGAACATCACCACGGAGGCGAGCGCCCCCGCGACGGACGAGATCAGGATGTCGCGGTTGTAGACATGGCTCAGCTCGTGCCCCAGCACGCCGCGCACCTCGCGCTCGGTGAGGATCTGGAGGATGCCCTCCGTGCAGCACACCGCGGCGTTGCGCGGATTGCGCCCGGTCGCGAACGCGTTGGGCGCCTGGGTCGGCGAGATGTACAGCCTGGGCATCGGCTGGCGGGCCGCCGTCGACAGCTCGCGGACGATCCGGTAGAGCTCGGGGGCCTCGAACTCGCTGACGGGGCGCGCGCGCATGGCGCGCAGCGCCAGCTTGTCGCTGTTCCAGTACGCGTACGCGTTGGTGCCGAGCGCCACGAGGACAGCGACGATCAGGCCCGTACGGCCGAAGAAGCTGCCGATGCCGATGATGAGTGCGGACAGTCCTGCGAGGAGTAGGGCGGTCCTCAGCCCGTTGTGCCGGCGGTGCACGGTAGGCCCTCCAAGTCGTGCGGCAGGGGAACCCTTCGCTTGCTGCTGCTCCACTTCACTACAAGTGGACCCTTCCGTACTGGTCAACGCCAGGCGAGGGGATCCGGTTCCCGGCCGCGCGGGCCGGGTGGCCCGGGTCAGAAGAGGTGCATGTCGGTGAACCTCAGGACGAGCTGCGGTGCGCCCGAGAGGGCGACGCCCGCGACGGCGGCGAGGGCCACCGCGGTCACCACGGGCCCCGGCGCGCGCGGGACCGCGGGCCGTGCGGGGGCCGCGGCGAGTGCGGGGGCCTGCTCCGTGGCGGAGGCCGCCGCAGCGTCCGGCTCGGGGGCCGCTTCCGGCCCGGGGGCCGCTTCCGGCCCGGCGCGGAACAGGAGCGCCGTCCAGCGCAGGTAGTAGTAGAGCGCGCAGGCGACATTGGCGCCCATCACGGTCGCGAGCCAGCCGAGCCCCGCGTCGACGGCCGACGAGAAGACCGTGACCTTGGCGAAGAGGCCGATCACGCCGGGCGGCAGCCCTGCCAGGCAGAGCAGGAAGAAGGCGAGCGCGAGCGCCGCCGCCGGGCGGCGCGCGTAGAGGCCGCGGTAGTCGGCGATCCGGTTGAGCGGGCTCGTACGGGCCACCAGCGCGGCCACCCCGAAGGCGCCGAGGTTCACGGCCGCATACATCAGGGCGTACGCGACGGTCGAGCCGACGGCCCGCTGCCCGGCGTACCCTGCGGCGGCGATCGGTACCAGCAGGTAGCCGGCCTGGGCGACGGACGACCAGGCCAGCAGGCGTACGGCGCCGCGCGCGCGGTCCTGCGCCTGGCGCAGCGCGGCGGCGTTGCCCACGGACATGGTGAGGGCGGCGAGCACCGCGAGCGCGGGCGCCCACAGGTGCGCGTACGGCGGGAAGGCGACGACCGCGACGAGGATCAGGCCGGAGAAGCCGACGGCCTTGCTGACGACGGAGAGGTAGGCGGCGATCGGCAGCGGCGCGCCGACGTAGGTGTCGGGCACCCAGAAGTGGAACGGCGCAGCCGCCGTCTTGAAGGCGAAGCCGACGAGGGTGAGCAGCACACCGGTCTTCGCGAGGACCTGCAGCTGCCCGGGGACGTGCGGGAGCGCGTCGGCGACGGCGGTGAGGTGGAGCGTGCCGGTCGCCGCGTACACGAAGCTCACGCCCAGCAGCATCACGGCGGTCGCGGTGACGGAGGAGAGGAAGAACTTGAGCGCGGCCTCCGCGGACAGCCGGTCGCCGCGCCGGATGCCGACGAGGGCGAAGGCGGGCAGCGAGGCGACTTCGAGGGCGACGACGAGCGTCGCGAGGTCGCGGGAGGCGGGCAGCAGGGCGGCACCGGAGGCGGACGCGAGCAGCAGGAACCAGTACTCGCCCGGCAGGCCGTCCTGCCCGGGGTCGTGCGGGGCCCTGCCCGGCATGGAGAGCAGCGCCGTGAGGAGCGCGCCGCCGAGGACGAGCAGCTGGACGACGAGGGTGAAGTGGTCGGCGGTGTAGCTGCACACCCGGCCCTGGCCCGCGCCGCCCGCGAGGCAGAACGTGCTGCGGTCGCCCGCGCGCAGCGGCAGCAGCGAGAGCAGCGCGAGCGCGAGCCCCGCCACCGAGACCGCGCCGAGCAGCGGCGCCCGCCGCTCCCCCAGGAAGAGGTCGGCGACGAGGACGGCGAGCGCGGCGGCCGCGGTGATCGCGGGCGGCGCGACGGCGAGCCAGTCGACGGACTGGACGAGGTGTCCCGCGGTCATGACGCGCCTTTCGCGAGGAGCCGGTGGACGGCCGGGTCGGACAGGCCGAGCAGTACGGCGGGCCACAGCCCGGCGAGCACGGTCAGGGCGACGAGCGGGCTCCAGGCGGCGAGCTCGTACCCACGCGCGTCGGGCAGCTGCGGCACCGGCGCGCCGACCGCGCCGCCCGGCGCGCCCTCCGCGTGCCGGGCGCCCATGCAGACCCGCCGTACGACGGACAGCAGGTACGCGGCGGTCAGCAGCGTGCCGAACGCGGCGAGCGACATGAAGACGAGGAACGCGGGGCGGCTGAGCCCCGCCGCGGGCCTGAACGCGCCGAACATGGTGAGCATCTCGCCCCAGAACCCGGCGAGGCCCGGCAGCCCGAGCGAGGCCACGGCGGCGAAGGCGAGCAGGCCGCCGAGGCGGGGCGCGCGGCCGTAGAGCGCGGCGCCCGTGGCCCCGGCGAGGGTGTCGAGGTCGGCGGTGCCGTAGCGGTCCTTCACGGCGCCGACCAGGAAGAACAGCAGGCCGGTGATGAGGCCGTGGGCGATGTTCGCGAACAGCGCGCCGTTGACGCCCGTGGGGGTCATGGAGGCGATGCCGAGGAGCACGAAGCCCATGTGGCCGACGGACGAGTAGGCGATGAGGCGTTTCAGGTCGCCGCCCGCGCCCTGCCGTACGAGGGCGAGACAGGCGAGCGAGCCGTAGACGACGCCGACCGCGCCGAACGCGGCCAGGCAGGGCGCGAAGGTGTGCATGCCGTGCGGCGCGACCGGCAGGACGATCCGCACGAAGCCGTACGTGCCCATCTTGAGCAGCACGCCCGCGAGGAGCACGGAGCCGACGGTGGGGGCCGCGGTGTGGGCGTCGGGCAGCCAGCTGTGCAGCGGCCACATCGGGGTCTTCACCGCGAGGCCGAGCCCGATCGCCAGAACGGCGATGACCTGCGTGGACGTGCTGAGGCCCCGGCCGTTGTCCGTGGCGAGTGCCACCATGTCGAACGTGCCTGCCCGCAGTCCGATCAGCAGCAGGCCGAGCAGCATGACGACCGAGCCGAGGACGGTGTAGAGGACGAACTTCCAGGCGGCCGCCTGCCGGCCCCCAGGCACGCCCTCGTCGCCGCCCCAGCGGGCGATCAGGAAGTACATGGGGATGAGCACGGTCTCGAAGGCGAGGAAGAAGAGGATCAGGTCGAGGACGGCGAAGGTCGCGAGGGTACCGGACTCCAGGAGCAGGAGGAGGGCGACGAAGCCCTTCGCGCCGGGGCCCTTCGGGGGCCTGAAGTAGCTGTAGAGGGCGCAGAGGAAGGTCAGCAGGGCGGTCAGCACCAGAAGGGGGAGGGAGATGCCGTCGATGCCGAGGTGGATGCGGACGTTCATCGCCGCGATCCAGCTGATGTCCGTCGTGGCCTGCATGGTCGACGCGTGGTGCCGGTCGAAGCCGAGGGCGAGGGCGAGCGCGGCGGCCAGCACGGCGCCGGTGACGATGACGCCGTGGCGCAGCACGGCCTTCTCGGGTCCTGGGCCGCGCAGCCCGGGGGGCGCGGGCAGGAGCGCGGCGCCCGCGCCGACGAGGGGCCCCGCCACGACGACGGCGAGCAGGATCTTCATCACGGATTCGTTGATATCGAGCACGGCTCACGCTCCCGCTGCGACGAGTACGGCGGCGATCGCCAGCACGACGGAGCCCGCGATCAGCGCGCTCAGGTAGGACTGCACGTTGCCCGTCTGCGTCCTGCGCACGGCGGCCCCGAGCCTGCGCGGCGCGCCGCCCGCGCCCCGTACGTACGTGTCGACGACCTCGCGGTCGAGGAAGCGGACGAGCACGGCGCCCGCCCTGACGGTCCGCACGAGGGCCAAGTCGTAGAGCGCGTCGAGGTGGAAGCCCGCGGCGGCGTGCCGGTGCAGCGGGCCGAGCAGCAGCCGGCCGGGGTCGGCGGGGTCGGGGGCGTCGGCGATGTCGCCGTAGGCGAGGGGGTGGGCGGCGATCGCCTCGGCCTCGGAGAGCGCGGGCTCCGCCTCGGGGTGGGCGGCTACGGCGCCGAGCGGGGTCGCCGCGGTGCGGGGGGCGGTGCGGCGCCAGGCGGCGTAGAGGGCGCCCGCGCCGACGAGGGCGACACCGGTGGCGAGGACGGAGGTGTTCAGGGCCGGGGTGAGCCGCTGCCCGTCGAACCAGCCGCCGAGGTGCCAGGCGAGGACGCCGAAGCCGACGGTCGGCACGGCGAGGACCCACAGGACGGCGTTCATCACGGCGGGTCCCGGGCCGTGGTCGGGGGCGGGCGCGCCCCGGCCGCGGAAGGCGAGCAGCCAGAGCCTCGCGGCGTAGGCGCCGGTCAGCAGGGCGGTGGCGAGCCCGGCGAGCAGGACGGTCCAGCCGATCGCGGTGGACGCGGCGGGGTCGATCGCCGGGGCAGCGGCCACACCGTGGCCCGTTGCGGTGGAGGCGGGCGCCGAGCCGCCGAGCGCGGCGTTCTCCGCGGCGCCGAGTACCGACTCCTTGGAGAAGAAGCCCGCGAAGGGGGGGATGGCGGCGAGCGCGAGGAGGCCGAGCGTCATGGTCCAGAAGGCGTCGGGGATGCGGCGGGCGAGGCCGCCCGTGCGGGACATGGCGGCGAGCGAGTTGGTGCCCGCCGCGTGGATGACGACGCCCGCGCCGAGGAAGAGGAGCGCCTTGAAGGCGGCGTGCGACAGGAGGTGGAAGACGGCGGCGTCCCGGTCGCCGAGTGCGAGGGCGCCGGACATGTAGCCGAGCTGGCCGACCGTCGAGTACGCGAGGACGCGCTTGATGTCGTCCTGGGCGAGCGCGGCGAGCGCCGAGCCGGTCATCGTGACGGCGGCGACGACGGCGAGCACGACGAGCGCCGCGGTGGACGCCGCGAAGACGGGGAGGAGCCGGGCGACGAGGTAGACGCCGGCGGCCACCATGGTCGCCGCGTGGATCAGCGCGGAGACGGGCGTGGGGCCCGCCATCGCGTCGGGCAGCCAGGTGTGCAGGGGGAACTGGGCGGACTTGCCCGCGACCCCGGCGAGGAGGAGCAGCGCCACCAGGGTGGGGTGGTGCAGGCCGCCGTGGGCCGCCGTGTCGAGGATCCGGGTGACGCGGAAGCTGCCCGCGTCGTCGGCGAGGAGGAAGAGGCCGATGAGGAAGGGGACGTCGCCGAGCTTCGTGACGAGGAACGCCTTGACCGAAGCGGCCCGCGCCTCGGGCGTCTCCCAGTAGTGGCCGACGAGGAAGTACGAGCAGACGCCCATCACCTCCCAGCCGACCAGCAGCAGCATCAGGTCGCCCGCGTAGACGACGAGGAGCATCGCCGAGGTGAAGAGGGAGACGAGCGCGGCGTAGGAGGGGTAGCGCGGGTCGTCGCGCAGATAGCCGGTCGAGTAGAGCTGCACGCAGGTCGCGACAACGCCGACCAGGACGGCGACGAGGGCGGCGAAGCCGTCG
Organism: Streptomyces sp. NPDC047002; assembly: GCF_040704505.1. Classification (NCBI taxonomy): domain Bacteria; kingdom Bacillati; phylum Actinomycetota; class Actinomycetes; order Kitasatosporales; family Streptomycetaceae; genus Streptomyces; species Streptomyces sp. NPDC047002. Next base: position 37,778 of record NZ_JBEYWC010000020.1, on the reverse strand, counting down.
ATGTGCAGGGCCAGGTCGACGGGCACGGAGCCGGTGGGCGTGAGCCGGGTGGCCGCGTCGAGCGGCCGTACCCCCGCGCCTGCGCCGCCGCCCATGCGCGCGGCGACGACGACGGCGAGCACGGCGGCGAGCAGCGTCGGCAGCACGGCGAGGGGCCGGGCGAAGCCGGGCGCCGACCTGCCGGTGAGGAGGCCGAGCGCGGCGCCGAGGAACGGGAGGAGGGGGACGAGTACGGCCAGGGTCGTGGTGCTCACGCGGGGGCCTCGGCATTCGTCGCCGCGGGTCCGGCGGGGTCGACTGGGGCGTCAGGGTGCGCGGGCGCCGTGCCGCCTGCGGGCGCGGGGCGGCCGGTGCCGTCCGGGTCGTGGTCCATCGCGGGCTCCGAGGTGTCGCGGAGCCGGTCGACGTCGGCGGTGCCGCGGGCCCGGTACACCATCAGCACGATGGCGAGGCCGATGCCGATCTCCGCGGCGGCGACGGCGATGACGAAGAGGGTGAGCGCCTGGCCCGCGTGGAGGGTGTCGCGCAGCCAGGCGTCGAAGGCGACGAGGTTGAGGTTGACGGCGTTGAGCATCAGCTCGACGGACATCAGGACGAGGATCGCGTTGCGCCGGGCGAGTACGCCGTACACGCCGGTGCAGAACAGGAGGACCGCGAGGACGGCCGGATAGACGAGATGCATCAGCGCCGCCGCTCCCCCGTGGCAGGCCCGGAGGCGGGCCTGCCCTGTGCGCGGCCGCGCGCGGCGCCGGGTGCGCCGCCGTCACGCGGCGCCGCGGGGGCCGCCGTGGTGGTGGCCGGGCCCGCCGGGTCCTGGGCTGCGCGCCTGCGGGAGAGGACGATCGCGCCGACCAGGGCGGCGAGCAGCAGCACGGAGAGCGCCTCGAAGGGCAGGACCCAGTGCCGGAAGAGGGCCTGGCCCGTCACCTCGGTGGAGCCGCCTGCGGCGCCGAGGTCGATCCAGGTGGCGCGGAAGGCGTCGGTGACGACCCAGACCAGGGTGGCCGCGGCGGCCACGGCGACGACCAGGGCGCCGACGCGGTTGCCCGAGTCGGCGTCGGGCGAGCGGCCGATGGGCGCCTTGGTGAGCATCAGGCCGAAGAGGAGGAGGACGACGACGGACCCGAGGTAGATCAGGACCTGCACCCAGGCGATGAACTCGGCGGTGAGGAGGAGGTACTCGACGGCGAGCCCGCCGAGCGCGACCACCAGCCAGAGCGCGGCGTGCACGAGCCGGCGGGTGGTGACGGTCACCAGGGCGGCGCCGAGAGTCACGGCGCCCACGAGCAGGAACACCACCTCGACCCCGGTCGGGGAGAGGAAGCCGTGGGCCGCGCGCGACCCGGCGGCGAGCGCGGCGGGGGCCGCGGTGGCGAGCGGGTTCACGCGCCGTCCCCCTCACCGCGCGGGGCGTCGCCCGGGGGCGGGGCGTCGCCCGGGGGCGGAGTGCGACCGGGGGCCTGGGCGTCGCCCGGGGGCGGGGTGTCGTCGGCGCGGGCCGCGGCCTCCTGCTGGGCGAGGCGGTCGGCGGCCTTGCGCGCCGCGGCGAGCTCCTTGGGCTCCTCGCCGTGCGGGTCGAGCGCGGGCGGTTCCGGCACGGTCCACATCCACTCGCGGAGCTTGTCGCGCTCGTGGGTCAGCTCGCGGATGTCGGTCTCCGCGTACTCGAACTCCGGCGACCAGAACAGCGCGTCGAAGGGGCACACCTCGATACAGATGCCGCAGTACATGCACAGGGCGAAGTCGATCGCGAAGCGGTCGAGGACGTTCCTGCTGCGCTCGCGGCCGCCGGGCGCCGCGGGCGGCACGGTCTCCTTGTGGGAGTCGATGTAGATGCACCAGTCGGGGCACTCGCGCGCGCAGAGCATGCACACGGTGCAGTTCTCCTCGAAGAGGCCGATGACGCCCCGGCTGCGGGGCGGCAGTTCGGGCAGCGCCTCGGGGTACTGCTCGGTGACCGTCCTGCGGGTCATCGTGCGGAGGGTGACGGCGAGGCCCTTGGCGAGCCCGCTGCCGGGGATCGGGGACATCAGCTGATCACGACCTTGACGACGCCGGTGAGGGCGATCTGGGCGAGGGCGAGCGGGATGAGGAGGGTCCAGGCCAGCTTCTGGAGCTGGTCCTCGCGCAGCCGCGGGTAGCTGACGCGCAGCCAGATCACGACGAACGCGAGCACGGCGGTCTTCAGCAGGGTCCACACCCAGCCGAGCCCGTCGCCGCCGAACGGGCCGTGCCAGCCGCCGAGGAAGAGGACGGCGGTGAGTCCGGAGAGCACCACGATGCCCGCGTACTCGGCGAGCAGGAACAGCGCGAAGCGCAGCCCCGTGTACTCGGTGTACGCGCCGAAGATGATCTCCGAGTCGGCGACGGGCATGTCGAAAGGCGGGCGCTGGAGCTCGGCGAGCCCCGACACGAAGAAGACGAACCCGCCGACGATCTGCCAGGGCACCCACCACCAGTGGAAGGCGTCGAGCACGCCCGTCAGCGAGACCGTGCCCGCCGCCATCGCCACGGAGGCGGCGGCGAGCAGCATCGGCACCTCGTAGGCGAGGAGTTGCGCGGCGGTGCGCAAGCCGCCGAGCAGGGAGAACTTGTTGGCCGACGCCCAGCCGGCCATCAGCGAGCCGAGCACGCCGACGCCCATGACGGCGAGGACGAAGAAGAGTCCGGCGTCGACCGCCTGCCCCACGGCGTTCGCGCCGGGTCCGACGGGGATCACCAGCAGGACGAGGAGGTACGGCAGCAGCGCGACGGCGGGCGCGAGCTGGAAGACCCGCCGGTCGGCGGCGGCCGGTACGACGTCCTCCTTCTGCGCGAACTTCACGCCGTCCGCGACGAGTTGGGCCCAGCCGTGGAAGCCACCCGCGTGCATGGGGCCGAGGCGGCCCTGCATGTGGGCCATGACCTTGTGCTCGGCCTGGCCGACGAGGAGCGGCAGCACGAGGAAGGCCACGAAGACGGCGACGAGCCGCAGCACGATGTCGAGCACGTCGCTCACCCGGACTCACCGCCCCGGCCGTCGCGCCCGCCGTCGGGGCCCTCGCCCCGGCCGCCGCGCGGCTCCCGGCCCTCGTCGGTGTCCTGAGCGTCCTGCCCGTCACCTGCGTCGCGCGGCTCCCGACCACCGCGCTCGCCCGCGTCCGTCTCACCGCTCGCCTCAGGGGCATGGCGATGCCAGGGGGCGTCGCCCCCGGCGCGCTGCGAAGCGGAACCGCCCGAGGCGGAACGCCCCCGCCGCGGAGCGCCCGGCCCCCCGGGCGCCTCGCCGCCCGCCCGGGTCGACGCGTCCGCCCCGGCCGGAGCACCCGGCGCGGTCGACCCGTCCGGCCCGGTCTCAGCACCCGACCCGGCCGGAGGCTCCGGCGCAGTTGGCCCGTCCGCCCCGGGCGGTGAGCCCGCCCCGGGCGGGGTGTCCGGCTCCGGGGCCGGAGTCTGGGATGCGGAGCCCTCGGATGCGCTGCGGGTCCTGCGCGGGCGGCGCGGGGCGTCGGGCCCTGCGGCCTCCGCACCCGCGGCAGCGCCCGCGGCGGCCCGGCCCGCGCGGGCGGCTCGCGCCGGGCGGGGCGGCTCCGGCGGGGCCTCGCCCTTGTGGGGGCCCCACTCGTTGGGGTCGGGGACGCCGGGCGGCAGCATCGGGCGGCGGCGCGACGAGCCCGACTCGCCGGGGTCCTTCGCGCCGGGCCACGCCTTCACGACCCGCGCGGCCAGCACGAAGTCCTTGCGCAGCGGGTGGCCCTCGAAGCTCTCCGGCAGCAGCAGCGGCGTGAGCCCCGGGTGGCCGGTGAAGGCGATGCCGAACATCTCGTGCGTCTCCCGCTCGTGCCAGGCGGCGCCCGCGTACACGCCGATCGCGGTGGGCAGCTCCGCCGCGTCGTGCGGCACCGCCGTGCGCACCAGCAGCGCCCGTACGGTGCGGTCGGCGACGGAGAAGACGCGCGCCGAGACGCGGAAGCCGTCCGCCGCCTCGTCCACGGCGCTCAGCCAGTCGAAGTAGCCGCAGCCCAGCACGGACCGCGCGGTGGTGAGCGCGTCGAGCCAGCGCTCCGCCGGCACGTCGACCGTGAGCAGCCCGTACGAGAGCTCGGCGGCCGCGCCCTCGCCGAAGGTGTCGGCGACGGCGTAAGGGAGCGCGTCGTACGCCTCGGTCATCGCGGGTCCTTCGCGCCGGGCGGCGGGACGAGGCCGCTGCGCAGCTGCGCGGCCGAGGGCTCGGGCGCGCGCCCGTAGCGCGCGGAGAGCGACTCCGCGGCGATCTTCTCCTGAAGCTTGAGGATGCCCTGGAGCAGCGCCTCGGGGCGGGGCGGGCAGCCCGGCACGTACACGTCGACGGGGATGATCTGGTCGACGCCCTTCGTCACGGCGTACGAGTCCCAGTAGGGGCCGCCGCAGTTGGAGCAGGCGCCGAAGGAGATGACGTACTTGGGCTCGGGCATCTGCTCGTAGAGGCGTTTGACCGCGGGGGCCATCTTGTCGGTGACGGTGCCGGAGACGACCATCAGGTCCGCCTGGCGGGGTCCTGGCGCGAACGGGATCACGCCGAGCCTGATGAAGTCGTGCCGCGCCATCGACGCGGCGATGAACTCGATGGCGCAGCAGGCGAGTCCGAAGTTGAACACCCAGAGGCTGTAGCGGCGGCCCCAGTTGAGCACGACCTTCATCGGCTCGGGGGCGAGCCGGGAGAGCACGCCGAGGCGCCGGGGCTCGGGCAGCGGCTGCGGCGCGCGGACGACGGCGGCGCCGGGTGCCTGAGAGGCGGCCGAGGCGGCGGGGGTCGGGGTCACGTCCATGCGAGGACGCCCTTCTTCCATGCGTAGAGCAGTCCCACGGCCAGGAAGCCGAGGAAGACGAACATTTCGACCAGGGTCGTCGCGCCGTAGCCGGGTGCGGCGAACACGGTCGCCCACGGGAAGAGGAAGACGGAGTCGACGGCGAAGATCACGTAGAGGAACGCGTACACGTAGTACCGCACCTGGGTGTGCGCCCAGCCCTCGCCGACCGGGTCGACGCCGCACTCGTAGGTCAGCAGCTTCTCCGGAGTGGGCACGACGGGCCGCAGCAGCCGCCCCGCGCCGAAGGCGACCGCGACGAACAGCACGCCGATCACGGCGAGCAGCCCCACCACCGTGTAGCCGCGGAAGTAGCCCGCAGCGAGAACGACCGGTTCCGGCACGTCCGCTCCTCGCTCCCTCACCTGCTGTAGCCGTCGGCCCGGCCTGCCGCCGCGCGCTCCGGCCACATACCGTCTGTACGGAGCCGAAGTCTAGGCCCTGTTAAAGAGACGGTAAGCGGGCCCTCCCCCGATCGGGCCCGGCCCGGCGGGACACCGGGGCCACGAGGGTGGGGGTAGCCCCACCTCCCGGCCTTCGGACTACCCCATGGCGCCCCGCGACCCGGCGCGGCAGGCTGGGCGCATGAGCGCGAGACCACGCCGGATCGGCGTCCCCACAAGCGGCGGGGGCCAGGGCGCCGCAGACGCACCGCTGCCCCCGCGTTTCGCGTACGACCTGAGCACGTGGCGGGAGATCGCGCACCTCCTGGCGAACTTCCCCGCAGCGGTCGTCGGCTTCGTGTACGTGGTGACGACGCTCGCGGTGGGCGTGAGCCTCTCGGTGACGGTGATCGGCGTGCCGCTGCTGGTGGCGGGCCTCTTCGGCACCCGGGTCTACGGGCGGTTCGAGCGCGCGCGGGCCCGTTCGCTGCTCGGCGTGCGGATCGACGAGCCGAGCCCGATGTTCCGGCGCGCGGGCACGGGCTTCGCCGGGCGTACGGTGGCGGCGCTCAAGGACCCCGTGGGGTGGCGGACCGCGCTGTACGCGTTCATGCGGCTGCCGTGGGGCATCGTCACGTTCAGCGTGACCCTGGTGAGCCTCTTCGTGCTGTGGCCCGTGCTGCCGTATCTGGCGCGCGGCCTGACCAACGCGGACCGCGCGATGGTGCGGGGACTGCTCTCGCCCGACGAGGAGCTGGAGGCGCGCATCGCGGAGCTGGAGAGCGACCGCGGGGTGGTCGTGGACACCGCCGCAGCCGACCTGCGCAGGATCGAGCGCGACCTGCACGACGGCGCGCAGGCCAGACTCGTCGCCCTCGCCATGGGGCTCGGCCTCGCCAAGGAGAAGCTGACCGAGGACCCTCAGGCCGCGGCGCGCATGGTGGACGAGGCGCACGGCGAGGTGAAGCTGGCGCTCCAGGAGCTGCGGGACCTGGCGCGCGGCATCCACCCGGCCGTCCTCACCGACCGGGGGCTCGACGCCGCGCTCTCGTCGGTCGCCGCGCGCTGCACGGTGCCGGTGAAGGTCACGGTGGAGCTGGCGGAGCGGCCCGCCGAGGCCATCGAGGGGATCGCGTACTTCACGGTCTCCGAACTGCTCCAGAACATCAGCAAGCACAGCAGGGCGCGCGCGGCGAGCGTCGACGTGTGGCGTACCGCCGACCGGCTGCTGATCCAGGTCACCGATGACGGCGTGGGCGGCGCCTGTCTCGACGGCGGTACGGGCATGGCGGGGCTCGCCGACCGGCTCGGCGCGGTCGACGGCCTGTTCGTGCTCGACTCGCCCGCGGGCGGCCCGACCACGGTCACCGCCGAGCTGCCGTGGCGGCGGCGAGGCGAGGCGCGTGCGGGCGGCGCCGTCCGCGGCGCGCGGGGGGCGGGGGCGTGAGCGGGGCACGGGCGTTCGCCCGGTACGGCACGGCGGCCGGGCGCGGCAGCGGCGGGGCGCCGCGGCGCGGGCTCCTGCCGCCCGTCCTGCGGGCGCCCTTCGGGGGCAGGACCTGGCGTGAGCTCTGCTACACGCTGCTCGGCCTGCCGGTCGGCGCCGCGCTGTTCGCGTACGGGCTGACGATGCTGGTGTTCGGCATGGGGATGCTGGTCACCCTGCTCGGGGTGCCGATCCTGGCGGTCACGCTGGCGAGCGCGAGGGGCCTCGGCGCCTTCGAGCGGGCGCGGGCCCGCGGCCTGCTCGGGCTCGACGTCGGCGCGCCCGCGCCGGTGCGGGCGGCCAGGGGCGGCCTGTCCGGCTGGACGGGCGCGCTGCTCAGGAGCGGCGAGTCCTGGCGGAGCCTCGGCTACCTGTTGGTGCAGTTCCCCTGGGCGTGCTTCTCGTTCGTGGTGGGCGTGGTGTTCTGGGCGACGGGCTGGGGGCTGCTCACGCTGCCGCTGTGGGAGGAGGGCCTGCGCGGGGTGGACGGCATCGCCCTGTTCAGGGACTCGTCGGGCACCGCGGTCGCGCTCGGCTCGCCCGCGCCGACCGCGCTGGTGTGCGCGCTCGGCCTGTTGCTCGTGCTGGTCACCCCGTCCGTCCTGCACGCCCTGACCTCGGTGAACCGGAGGCTGGTGGGCGGGCTGCTCGGTCCTTCGCCGCTGGCGTCCCGCGTGGTCGAGCTCGAAGGCGACCGCGGGGTGGTGGTGGACACCGCGGCAGCCGACCTGCGCAGGATCGAGCGCGACCTGCACGACGGCGCGCAGGCCAGACTCGTCGCCCTCGCCATGGATCTCGGCCTCGCCAAGGAGAAGCTGACCGAGGACCCTCAGGCCGCGGCCGTGATGGTGGACGAGGCGCACGGCGAGGTGAAGCTGGCCCTCCAGGAGCTGCGGGACCTGGCGCGCGGCATCCACCCGGCCGTCCTCACCGACCGGGGGCTCGACGCCGCGCTGTCCGCGCTGGCCGCCCGGTGCGCCGTGCCGGTGCGGGTGGAGGCCGACCTGCCGTGCAGGCCCGCCCCCGCGATCGAGGGGATCGCGTACTTCACGGTCTCCGAACTGCTCCAGAACATCAGCAAGCACAGCGGGGCACGCGCGGCGGCCGTCGACGTGTGGCGGTCGGGCGACCGGCTGCTGATCCGGGTCGGCGACGACGGCGTGGGCGGCGCGGACCCGGCGGCGGGCAGCGGCCTCGCGGGCCTCGGCGAGCGGCTGAGCGCCGTGGACGGGATCCTGCTGGTGGACTCGGAGCGCGGCGGGCCCACGACGGTGACGGCCGAACTGCCCTGGCGTACGTGACCCGGGCCGCGCGCCCCGCCCCCGCCCTGGCCCGCGCGCCCCGCCCCCGCGGGCCGCGCCGTCTCCCCCGCGGGCAACCGGAGAGCGCGCGTCCGCGTCCCCCGGCTGGGATGCTGTGCGGACCGGGAAGGATCCGGGTCCTTCAGGACGCGAGGCGCGGGGGTGGCGAAGAGGAATGGCTGCGGTTGCGGAGGACAGAGTGCGGGTGGTGATCGCCGAGGACTCGGTGCTGCTGCGGGAGGGGCTGACGCGGCTGCTGACCGACCGCGGGCACGACGTGGTCGCGGGCGTCGGCGACGCGGTGGCGCTGACGGATGCCATCGGCGCGCTCGCGGGCCTGGGCGAGCTGCCCGACGTCGTCGTGGCGGACGTGCGGATGCCGCCGACCCACACCGACGAGGGCGTGCGGGCCGCGGTGTGGCTGCGCAAGGAGCACCCGGGGGTCGGCGTCCTCGTGCTGTCGCAGTACGTCGAGGAGGAGTACGCGACGGAGCTGCTCGCCGGCTCGACGCGGGGCGTGGGCTATCTGCTGAAGGACCGGGTGGCCGACGTGCGGGAGTTCGTCGACGCGGTGGTGCGGGTGGCGGGCGGCGGCACGGCGCTCGACCCGGAGGTCGTGGCGCAGCTGCTGGGCCGCAGCAGGAAGCAGGACGTGCTGGCAGGACTGACGCCCCGCGAGCGCGAGGTGCTCGGGCTGATGGCGGAGGGCAGGACGAACTCGGCGATCGCGCGGCAGCTCGTGGTGAGCGACGGCGCGGTGGAGAAGCACGTCAGCAACATCTTCCTGAAGCTCGGCCTGGCCCCGAGTGACGGGGATCACCGGCGGGTGCTCGCCGTTCTGACGTACCTGAAGTCCTGAGGTCCTGAGGGCGGGGCGCGCGGACGCCGGCCCGCCCGGGCCCCGGGCCCGCGGCGGGTCCTAGTCCCAAAGGACGAGCGGCCGCACCGGTCGGCACGCGACCCGCGTACCGCCGCAGAACGGGGCATTCTCCCCCATCGAGGTGTCTCATAGAGGCGTCCACCATGCGAGCGAGCAGAGGTAGGCGACCCTTACCGACGTAGGGTTGCTCCGGGACGGCCGGCGGCCGGCGGTCCCGAGCCGCCGCCTCACAGGGAGGTCCAGTTCAGTGACCAGCCAGGTCAGTAGCGCAGCCGGCGAGGCCAACGACGGTGACACCGTCGTCGGGGGAGAGCGCGTCCCGTTGCCGGGCCTGTCGGAAGAGTCAGGGCCGGGGGGCTCCGGCACCAAGGAGGTCCGCCGTCTGGACCGGGTGATCATCCGCTTCGCGGGCGACTCGGGCGACGGCATGCAGCTGACGGGTGACCGGTTCACCTCCGAGACGGCCTCCTTCGGCAACGACCTGTCGACCCTGCCGAACTTTCCCGCCGAGATCCGCGCGCCCGCAGGCACCCTGCCGGGCGTCTCGTCGTTCCAGCTGCACTTCGCCGACCACGACATCCTGACCCCGGGCGACGCGCCCGACGTGCTGGTCGCGATGAACCCCGCGGCGCTGAAGGCGAACATCGCGGACGTGCCGCGCGGCGCGGAGATCATCGTCAACACCGACGAGTTCACCAAGCGCCCGATGGCCAAGGTCGGCTACGCCACCTCGCCCCTCGAAGACGGCTCGCTCGACGCCTACCAGGTGCACCCGGTGCCGCTGACGACGCTCACGGTCGAGGCGCTCAAGGAGTTCGGCCTGTCCCGCAAGGAGGCCGAGCGCAGCAAGAACATGTTCGCGCTCGGGCTGCTGTCGTGGATGTACCACAGGCCCACGGAGAGCACCGAGTCGTTCCTGCGCTCGAAGTTCGCGAAGAAGCCGGAGATCGCCGAGGCGAACGTGACGGCGTTCCGTGCGGGCTGGAACTTCGGCGAGACGACCGAGGACTTCGCCGTCTCGTACGAGGTCGCCCCGGCCCAGGGCGCCTTCCCGACCGGCACGTACCGCAACATCTCGGGCAACCTCGCCCTGGCGTACGGGCTGATCGCCGCCTCGCACCAGGCCGACCTGCCGCTCTACCTCGGCTCGTACCCGATCACCCCGGCCTCCGACGTGCTGCACGAGCTGTCGAAGCACAAGAACTTCGGGGTGCGCTCCTTCCAGGCCGAGGACGAGATCGCGGGCATCGGCGCCGCGCTCGGCGCGGCCTTCGGCGGCTCGCTCGCCGTCACCACCACCTCGGGTCCCGGCGTGGCGCTGAAGTCGGAGACGATCGGCCTCGCCGTCTCGCTCGAACTGCCGCTGCTGATCGTGGACATCCAGCGCGGCGGCCCCTCCACCGGTCTGCCGACCAAGACCGAGCAGGCCGACCTGCTCCAGGCGATGTACGGGCGCAACGGCGAGGCCCCGGTGCCGATCGTCGCGCCGTCGACCCCGGCGGACTGCTTCGACGCGGCCCTGGAGGCCGCCAGGATCGCGCTGACGTACCGCACGCCGGTCTTCCTGCTCTCCGACGGCTACCTGGCCAACGGCTCCGAGCCGTGGCGCATCCCCGAGCAGCACGAACTCCCGGACCTGCGCGTCCAGTTCGCCACCGCGCCGAACCACACCGCGGAGGACGGCACCGAGGCATTCCACCCCTACAAGCGCGACCCGCAGACGCTGGCGCGCCCGTGGGCGGTGCCCGGCACACCCGGCCTCGAACACCGCATCGGCGGCATCGAGAAGCAGGACGGCACGGGCAACATCTCCTACGACCCGGCCAACCACGACTTCATGGTCCGCACCCGCGCCGCGAAGGTCGACGGCGTCCAGGTGCCCGACCTCGCGGTCGACGACCCTTCCCCAAGCTCTCAGCTTCGTTCGAGCAGGGGAGGCCCCAACCCAAGCTCTCAGCTTCGTTCGAGCAGGGGAGGCCCCAACGGCGCCCGCACCCTGGTGCTCGGCTGGGGCTCCACGTACGGCCCGATCACGGCGGCCGTGCGGCGGCTACGCAAGGCCGGCAAGCCCGTCGCGCAGGCGCACCTGCGCCACCTCAACCCGTTCCCCGCGAACCTCGGCGAGGTGCTGAAGCGGTACGACAAGGTGGTCGTGCCGGAGATGAACCTCGGCCAGCTCGCGACCCTGCTGCGCGCGCGGTACCTGGTCGACGTGCACTCCTACAACCAGGTCAACGGCATGCCCTTCAAGGCGGAACAGCTCGCCGCGGCCATCGAGGAGGCCATCAATGTCTGAGGTCGGCATCGACGCGAACGAGCTGCTGACGCTGATCCCGAAGGCGGAAGCCAAGCAGTCCATGAAGGACTTCAAGTCGGACCAGGAGGTCCGCTGGTGCCCCGGCTGCGGCGACTACGCGGTGCTCGCCGCCGTCCAGGGCTTCATGCCGGAGCTCGGCCTGGCGAAGGAGAACATCGTCTTCGTCTCGGGCATCGGCTGCTCGTCCCGCTTCCCGTACTACATGAACACCTACGGGATGCACTCGATCCACGGCCGCGCCCCGGCCATCGCGACCGGCCTCGCGACCTCCCGCCGCGACCTGTCGGTGTGGGTCGTCACCGGTGACGGCGACTCGCTGTCCATCGGCGGCAACCACCTGATCCACGCGCTGCGCCGCAACGTCAACCTGAAGATCCTGCTGTTCAACAACCGGATCTACGGCCTGACCAAGGGGCAGTACTCGCCCACGTCCGAGCTCGGCAAGATCACCAAGTCGACGCCGATGGGCTCGCTCGACGCCCCGTTCAACCCGGTGTCGCTGGCGCTCGGCGCCGAGGCGTCGTTCGTGGCCCGTACGGTCGACTCGGACCGCAAGCACCTCACGAGCGTGCTGCGCGCCGCCGCCGACCACCCCGGCACGGCGCTGGTGGAGATCTACCAGAACTGCAACATCTTCAACGACGGCGCGTTCGAGGTCCTCAAGGACAAGGACCAGGCCCAGGAGGCCGTGATCCGGCTGGAGCACGGGCAGCCGATCCGCTTCGGCGCCGACGGGGGCAAGGGCGTCGTGCGCGACCCGCGCACCGGCGACCTGGAGGTCGTGGACGTCACGCCGGAGAACGAGGCGGACATCCTGGTGCACGACGCCGCGAGCGAGTCGCCCACGACGGCGTTCGCGCTCTCGCGCCTCGCCGACCCCGACACGCTGCACCGCACGCCGATCGGCGTCTTCCGCAGCGTGCGCCGCCCGGTCTACGACACCCTGATGAACGACCAGCTCGACACGGCGGTCGAGCAGCGCGGCAAGGGCGACCTGGCGGCGCTGCTGACCGGCAGCGACACCTGGACCGTCGCGGGCTGACCGCGCGTCCGCACGCACAGGAGGGGCCCCGAGCCGACCGGCTCGGGGCCCCTCGTGCCGTGCCGGGTCAGAACGGCCGGTCGCCGGCGATGGCGACGCGCTCGGCGACCCGGCGGGCGCCGCCGTAGTCGTTCACCGCGTAGTGCTGGGTGGCGCGGTTGTCCCAGAAGGCGATGTCGCCGGCCGACCAGCGCCACCTGACCTGGTACTCCGGCACGTGGGCCTGCTGGAAAAGCAGCCGCAGCAGCCGGTCGCTCTCGTCCCTGCCGAGGCCGGTGACGTGCGTGGTGAAGGAGCTGTTGACGAACAGCATCCGGCGGCCCGTCGCCGGGTGGCGGCGCACCACCGGGTGCTCGACCGGCGGGAAGACCTCCTGGAAGGCGGCGAGCCGCTCGGGCGGGGTGAAGCGGGCGAAGCCCGGCAGGAAGTCGTGCACCGCGCGCAGCCCGTCGATCCGCTCCCGCACCTGCTGCGGCAGGTTGTCGTACGCGGCGGCCATGTCGGCCCACATGGTGTCCCCGCCGGCGGGCGGCACCTCGCGCAGCTGGAGCACCGCGCCGAGCGCGGGCCGCTCGCGGAAGGTGACGTCGGTGTGCCAGACGTTCTCGAAGGTCGGCACGGCCGAGCGGTCGAACCGTACGACCTCGTCGGAACCCGCCGTCGCGAGCAGCGGGTTGGTCTCCAGCTCGCCCCAGTTGCGGGCGAAGGCGCGCTGCGCCTGCGAGGTGAGGTGCTGGCCGCGGAAGAAGAGGACCTTCCACTCGTGCAGTGCGCGCGTCAGCTCGTCGCGCAGGGCGTCGGACAGCGGCAGGGAGAGGTCGAGCCCGCGTATCTCGGCGCCGATGGTGGCGGCCTGCGGGACGAGTCCGAACAGCTCGTACGGGCGGCTCACCGCCCCCTCGGGCAGCCGGCGCAGCAGCCGGGGCCCCTCGGTGATCTGGTCGGCGGGCACGTGGAAGTCGCGCAGGGGGCGCAGGGCAGGGGTGGCGTGGGTAGTCACGGCGGTCCTCCGGGTACGGCGCGCACCGGCGCGGCAGGCGTCACCTCGCCCGCGCGGGCGCACGGAAGCGGAACGGAAGCGAACAGAGTCGTGAAGGAGGGTGGAGACGGCGTACGAAGGCGGTACGGGCGGCGGTCTGCCGGGCCCGGGACCGTCAGCTGCGGCAGCTACGACAGGAGCTGCGACAGCACAGGCGGGCGGCCGGGGGAGAGCCCACCCGGCCGCGGCGGCGCAGGAAGGTGCGGCCGCGTGGTGCGCACTCGCCGTGGGGAGCGCGAGTGCCCGACTCCACTGCACAGTCGATCGAGCACATCCTCATGGCGGCAGGCTACCCCGTGACCCTGTGCGCCGTCCCCTGTCATGACCGTATGCCGGAACGGACATGACAACGGCCGGGCGGGGCCGCTACCGTCCCCGGGGACGGCGGCGTTGACGCGAACACGCGCACCGACGGCGGAACGGCGAGGGCTGAGGGGGCCGGGTGGGGACCGAGGACGAGCAGCGCTCCGGGCTGCTGTACGGGGTCGGGGCGTACGGGATCTGGGGGCTTGTGCCGCTGTACTGGCCGCTGCTCGACCCGGCGGGCGCGCTTGAGGTGCTCGCGCACCGCATGGCGTGGTCGCTCGGCGTGGTGGCGGTCGCCCTGGTCTGCGCGCGGCGCTGGGCCTGGCTCGGCGAACTGGCGCGGCAGCCGCGCCGGGTGGGGCTGCTGGTGCTCGCGGCCACGGTGATCACGGTCAACTGGGGCGTCTACATCTGGGCCGTCGACTCGGGCCATGTGGTGGAGGCGTCGCTCGGCTACTTCATCAACCCGCTGGTGACCATCCTGCTCGGCGTGGTCCTGCTCAAGGAGCGGCTGCGGCCCGCGCAGTGGGCCGCGGTCGGCACCGGGCTCGCCGCCGTGGTGGTGATCTCGGTGGGGTACGGGCGGCTGCCGTGGATCTCGCTCGTGCTCGCGTTCTCCTTCGGCACCTACGGGCTGGCCAAGAAGAAGATCGGGCTCGGCGGCCTGGAGTCGCTGGCCGCCGAGACCGCGGTCCTCTTCCCGCCCGCGCTCGCGTTCCTGCTGTGGCTCGGCGCCACGGGCCGCTCCACGTTCACCGCGCACGGCGCGGGGCACGCGGCGTGGCTGGCCTCCGCGGGCCTGGTGACCGCGGTGCCGCTCGTCCTGTTCGGCGCTTCGGCGATCCGGGTGCCGCTGACCACGCTGGGCCTGCTCCAGTACCTGACGCCGGTGCTCCAGCTGGCGCTCGGCGTCGCGTACTTCCACGAGCCGATGCCGCCGGAGCGGTGGGCGGGGTTCGCGCTGGTGTGGCTGGCGCTCGCCGTGCTGACCTGGGACGCCCTGCGCACCGCGCGCCGCACCAGGCTCCGCGCCGCCGCACTGCGCGCCGCGGCGCGCGACGCGGCGCCCTGCGCCGCGCCCGTACGGCACCCGGGGCCGTGACCCGCGCCCGTACGGCGCCGCGCGGCCGGCGCGCGGGCGCGGGTCAGGCCGCGATGTCCTTCGTGGAGAACCTGGCCCAGGCGGCCGAGCCGAAGACCAGCAGGTAGACCGCCTGCACCAGGAGGTTCCTGACCACGCCGTCCCACAGCACGGGCGCCCGCATCACGTCGGCGAGCGAGAGCCAGTAGTGCGAGAACAGATACGGGTGGACCGCGTCGAGCTGCGGAATCGAGTCGAGGATCTGCACGGTGATCAGCAGCCCCACCGTGGCCGCCATGGCCGCGATGCCGCTGCCCGTCAGCGTCGAGACGAACAGCCCGACCGCGGCGAACCCGACGAGCGAGGCCGCCACCAGGGCCGCGGCGAGCAGCGCGCGCCCGAGGCCCGCGCCGAACGGGATCGCCGTGCCGGAGATCGTCGTGACCTCGCCCACCGGGAACAGCAGCGCCCCCGTCGCCAGCGCGAACACCGCGACCACCGCCGTCGCGGCCAGGCAGTACACCAGCACCGCCGCGTACTTGGCGAGCAGCAGCCTGGTCCTGCCCGCGGGCACCACCAGCAGATAGCGCAGGGTGCCGCCCGCGGACTCCCCCGCGACCGAGTCGCCCGCGACGACGCCGACCGTCATCGGCAGGAACACCGGCAGGGTCGCGGTGAGCGCGGCGAAGACCAGGAACAGGCCGTTGTTGGTGACCTGCGTCAGAAAAGGCGGCCCGCCGCCCACGCCGGAGCCGCCCGACGTCTCGATCTTCACCGCGACGCCGACCAGCACAGGCACCGCGGCCAGCACGCCGAGCAGCGCGAGCGTCCTGCCCCTGCGGAACGTCGTCAGCAGCTCGGAGCCGAAGAACCCGAGCGTCCACCAGAGCCCCGGGCTGCGGGGCTCCGGCGCCGCCGCGCGCGGCCCGGGCACCGCGGCGCCTCCCGCCGCCGCCCGGTCCGCTCCCGCCGTCTCAGCCCGCGACATCGAAGCCCTCTCCCGTCAGCGCCACGAAGGCGTCCTCAAGCGTGCCGCGCTCCACCCCGAACGCCCGCACCCGCACCCCCGCGCGCACCAGCGCCGCGTTGAGGTCGGCCGGGTCCACGCCGGGGTCGCCCTGCGGCAGGTCGCCGCTGACCCGGCCCTCCCCCGCCTCGACGCCGGTGACGCCGTGCTCGGCGAGCACCCTGGCCGCGTCCGCGGGGTCGGGCGTGGTGACGGCGAGCCTGCCGCGCGCGGGCCCGGACAGCTCGGCGACCGGCCCCTGCGCGAGCAGACGGCCCCGCGCCATCACGGCCGCGTGCGTGCAGACCTGCTCGATCTCGTCGAGCAGGTGCGAGGAGAGGAAGACCGTCGTGCCCTCGGCCGCCAGCTCGCGCACGAGCGTCCTGATCTCCCGCATGCCCTGCGGGTCGAGGCCGTTCGTCGGCTCGTCGAGCACGAGGAGCCTGCGGGGCCGCAGCAGCGCGGCCGCGAGGCCGAGCCGCTGCTTCATCCCGAGCGAGTACGCCTTGGCCCGCTTGTCGGCCGCCGCGCCGAGCCCGACCCGGCCGAGGGCCGCTTCCACCCGGGCCGCGCGGGTGCGGGGGTCGGCGGTCGGGTCCGTCGCGTCGAACCGTACGAGGTTGTCCCTGCCGCTGAGGAAGCCGTACTGCGCCGGGCCCTCGATGAGCGCGCCCACCTGCGGCAGCACCGCGCGGGCCGCGCCCGGCATGGGGCGGCCGAGCAGCCGCGCCGCCCCGGCGGTCGGCTGGACGAGGCCGAGCAGCATCCGGATCGTGGTCGTCTTGCCCGAGCCGTTGGGGCCGAGGAAACCGAAGACGCTGCCCTCGGGCACCACCAGGTCGAGGCCGTCGACGGCGAGCTGGCCGCCCCGGTAGCGCTTGGTCAGGCCGCGCGCCTCGATCACGGGCGCCCCGCCGCTCACCGCCATGCCCTGTCCCTCCCTCGCACTCCGCCCGCGGAAGCCCGCTGCCCCGCGAACGCGCGGGCGCGCCCCGGAGGTGCCGGGCCACGCGCGGCGGCCCCGCCGTACGAGCGTACGGCGGGGCCGCCGGCGGCCGGCGCAGGCGGGCCGGGGGGCGGTCCGCCGTCCCGGCCGGTCCCCGCGCCTACTTGGCGGCGTCGGCCGCCTCGATCAGCTTCTGCCGGCTGACCGCGCCCGCGTAGACGCTGCCGTCCTCGGTCACCAGCGCGTTGACGAGGCGCGTGTGGAACACGGTGCCCTGGCCGAAGGAGCCGCTGACCTTGGTGCCGAGCGAGCTCAGGAAAGACTGGGCGTCGCCGCCCTCGGCGCTGCCCTTGGCCGCGGAGTGGCCCGCCGCGCCGGGCAGCTCGACCACGGACGTCCAGCCCTTGCCCGTGACCTTGACCCGGCTCAGCGCCGTCTCGGCCCGCTGCTTCTGCTGCGGCGTCGGCTGCGCCTGCCGCGCCGCCGCGTGCTGCTTGCCCTCGGTGACCTTCGTGCCCTTCGGCGGGGTGAAGTCGAAGGTGGAGGCCGCGGGCCTGGCGAAGTCGACCGAGGTGTAGCCGACGTCGACGACGGCCTTGCCGCCGCCGCTGGGCGCCACCGTGAACCGCAGCGGCGTGCCCGTCTTCGCGTCCACGGCGATCCGCACGGAGCCGACCGTGGACCCGGCCTGCTTCGGCTTGGCCACCAGGTCGTACGCGTCGCGGCCCGCGACGCGCGAGGTGCCGTCGACGGAGAGCGCCGTGGTGGATCCGGTGGCCTTGAGGACGTCGTCGGCGAACTGCCCCGGCGTCGTCGGCGCCTCCGCGCCCCTGGGCAGCGCGGGCAGCGCCCGCGTGCCGGACTTCGTGTCGGACTTCGTGTCGGCGCCCGCGGGGGCCGTCGTGTGGAACGCCTGGTTGCTCGCGCTGTCGTACGCCCAGACCTGGCCCGCGTTGCGGATCAGGCTGTACTCGGCGGCGTCCTCCACGAGGGAGACCTTCTGCTTCTGCGGGCCGTCGACCGCGACGCGCAGCGTGTGCGTGCCGGACGCCAGCTCCATCAGCTTGGACTGCGGGTCGGCGCCCGAGCCCGACGGCGCCCCCGAGGGGCCGCCGGAGCCCGCGGCCCCGCCGGGCAGCGAGCCGCCGAGCCCGCCGAGCGACGGCAGGCCGAGATCGGTGGTGAACTTCACGGACCCGGAGAGCTGCTGCGTGTGGGACGCGGCGATCTTCTGCACCAGGTCGTGCGCGCTGATCGTGGGAAGGTCCGGGTCGCCGGACGCTGCGAGCGCCGGTACGAGACCGACGGTGGCCGCGGCCACCCCGGCGACGGCCACCGGGAGCGCGTAGCGCGCGAGCTTCCTCGGGCCCGTGGCGCGGACCTCGTCGTCCTCGGCGGTCGCTGCCCTGTCGTTGCCTGCCATGTGTGCCCTACCTCCGTGGTCGGCGGCCGGTCAGTCGGTCATCGGCGCCGTGCACCGGTGCCGTGCACCCTGCGTCCCCCGCCGCCATTGTCACCCGGCGGGAGACGAGTGCGTATGTCCATCTGACCAAATGGGCGTATGACAGTCGTCAACCCGGCGGAGCACTTTCCGTCCGCCTCCGGGATGACCCGGGGGCCGCGCGCCCCGGGAGGGAGCGCCGGCCCCGCCCCGATACGGCGTCAGCCCGCGCGGTGCACGACCGCGTCGCACAGGTCGGTCAGCGCCGACTTCGCCCAGCACTCGGGCAGCGGCACCAGCGTCTCGCGCGCCGCCGTCGCATACCTGACGGCCTCGTCCATGGCCTGCTGGAGCGCGGGGTGCGCGCGCAGCCCGCGCAGCGCCTCCGCGTGGCGCGCGTCGTCCGTGAGGTCGGATTCGAGCAGCTCGACCAGCGCGACGTCGGCCGGCTCCGCCAGCTTCTCCGCGCGGGCGCGCAGCAGCAGCACCGGCAGGGTGGGGATGCCCTCGCGCAGGTCGGTCCCCGGGGTCTTGCCCGACTCGTGCGACTCGCTCGCGATGTCGAGCACGTCGTCGGCGAGCTGGAAGGCGACGCCGAGGCGCTCGCCGAACTGCGTGAGGATGTCCACGACCCGCTCGTCGGCGCCCGCCGTCAGCGCGCCGAACCTGCCGGACACGGCGACCAGGGAGCCCGCCTTGCCCGACAGCACGTCCAGGTAGTGGGCGACCGGGTCGCGGCCGTCGCGCGGGCCCGCGGTCTCCAGGATCTGGCCCGTCACCAGCCGCTCGAACGCCTCGGCCTGGATGCGCACGGCCTCGGGGCCGAGCTCGGCGAGGATCTGCGAGGCCCGGGAGAAGAGGAAGTCGCCGGTGAGGACGGCGACGGAGTTGTCCCAGCGCGCGTTGGCGCTGTCGACGCCCCTGCGCACCTCGGCCTCGTCCATCACGTCGTCGTGGTACAGCGTGGCCAGGTGGGTGAGCTCCACCACGACGGCCGAGGGCACGACGCCCGGCGCGTAGGGGTCCCCGAACTGCGCGGCGAGCAGCACGAGCAGCGGCCTGAATCGTTTGCCGCCCGCCCGTACCAGGTGCTGTGCGGCCTCGTTGATGAAGGCCACGTCGCTCTTGGTGGCATCGAGCAGGCCCGCCTCGACAGCCGCCAATCCGGTCTGCACATCGGCTTCGAGAGCCTGGTCCCGCATGCTCAGCCCGAACGGCCCGACGACGGTCACGAGGGGTACTCCTGTCTGCTGACGATCACACGGATTGTCGATGTGTCGCTGCCATCACTCAAGTCAGCGTATCCGGTCGCGTTTCGATCACCGTGGGCGCCTTCCCGGCACCGGCGGTATGTTCGTGATCAGTCGTACGAGCAGGAGAGAGTACTTTGTCCGACACCGTGACCGATACGGAAGCACACGGAGAGCGACCTCCGCCCGGGGACGACCGTGCGTTTTTCGGCCAGCCGCGCGGGCTGGTCACGCTGTCGGGCCTCGAAGTCTGGGAGCGCTTCTCGTTCCTGGGGATGCAGGCCATTCTCGTCCTCTACTTCGTGGACAGCGTGGCACACGGCGGCCTCGGCATGGCCGACGGCACCGCCGCCTCCGTCTCCGCCGCGTACGGCACGCTCGTCTACCTGGTCTCCGTCGGCGGCGGCTGGCTCGCCGACCGCATCCTCGGCTCGTACCGCGCCGTCCTGTGGGGCGGTGTGCTCATCGCGGCGGGCCACTACCTGATGGCCGTGCCCGCCGCCTGGTCGACCTGGGCCGGGCTCGGCCTGATCAGCGCGGGCACGGGACTGCTCAAGCCCAACGTCTCGTACATGGTCGGCAAGCTCTACAGGACCAGGGACGAGCGGCGCGACGCGGGCTTCGCCCTCTACTACATGGCCATCAACATCGGCTCGTTCCTCGGGCCGCTGGTCACCGGCTGGCTCGGTGACCACGCGAGCTGGCACTGGGGGTTCTCCGCCGCCGCCTTCGGCATGACGCTCGGCCTGATCCAGTACGTGTGGGGACGGAGGCACCTCGCCGGGCGCGACAGCGCGCCCGAGTACGCCCTCGCGCCGGAGCCGATGCGGCGCGCGGTGCGGTGGATGGTGCTCGGCGCCGTGGTGGCCGCGGCCCTCGCGACGGCCCTCTCGCTGGCCGGCCGGCTGACGCTCGGCCGGTTCGTCGACGTGCTCACGGTGGTCTCGGTCGCCGCGCCCGTCGTCTACTTCGCCGTGATGTTCGCGAGCCCCCGGGTGACCCCCGAGGAGCGCGGGCGGCTGCGCCCCTACGTGGTGCTGTTCTGCGCTTCCGTGGTGTTCAACTTCATCCTGTTCCAGGCGTACTCGACGATGATCCTGCTGGCCGCGTCGAACGCCGAGTCGAGCATCTTCGGCTTCGACTTCCCCGCGAGCTGGTACACCTCGGCGCTCGGCGCCTTCGAGGTGGCGCTCGCGCCGGTCGTCGCCGCCGTGTGGGTGCGGATGGGCCGCAGGCAGCCGCACGCCTCCCACAAGATCGCGTTCGGCGTGGTGCTCGGCGGCCTGTCGTTCCTGCTGATCGTCCTGCCGACCTCGGGCCACAGCGGCGACCACTACACGATGGCCGTGTGGTGGATCGTCGGCTCGTACATCCTGCTGGGGCTCGGCGACATCCTGCTGGAGACCTCCGGCCTCTCCGCGTCGACCAAGCTCGCCCCGCGGGCGTTCGCCAGCCAGACCATGGCGCTCTGGTTCCTCTCGCTCGCCCTGGCCAACGGCATCCAGGCGCAGACCGTGAAGCTGTACGACAAGGTCTCGCACCCCGCGTACTTCGGCGTGAACGGCGCGGTCGCCGTGGCCGCGGGCCTCGCCGTCATAGCGGCCGCGCCCTGGCTGCGCAGGACCATGCACCCCGTCCACTGACCGGGCCGCGCGCCGCGCGCCCCCCCCCGTATCCCCCATATCCCCCATATCCCCCGCACACTCCGCGTACCCCGCGCCCCACCGCCCCCGCACGGAAAAAGGTGACCGGTATGTCCCCCAGCATCCGTTCCGCCCCCGGCCCCGCCGTCCGCACGGACTTCCCCTACGAGACCACACGCGAGGACGTCCGCATCCCGCTCCCCGGCGGTCTGCGCCTGTACGCACGCGTGTGGCGGCCGGTCACGAGCGAGCCCGTGCCCGCGCTGCTCGAATACCTCCCGTACCGGCTGAGCGACTGGACCGCGCCGCGCGACTGGCAGCGGCACCCCTGGTACGCGGGGCACGGCTACGCCTCCGTACGGGTCGACGTGCGCGGCCACGGCAACAGTGAGGGCGCGCCGGGCGACGAGTACGACGCGACGGAGCTCGCCGACGGCGTCGAGGTGATCAACTGGCTGGCCGCGCAGCCCTGGTGCAGCGGCCGCGTCGGCATGTTCGGCATCTCCTGGGGCGGCTTCAACTCGCTCCAGCTCGCGGCGCTCGCCCCAAAGCCGCTGAAGGCGGTCGTCACGGTCTGCTCCACCGACGACCGCTACGACAACGACGTCCACTACATGGGCGGCTCGGTACTCGGCGTCGACATGCACGCCTGGGCCTCGACCATGCTCGCCTTCGCCTCCCGGCCGCCCGACCCGGTGTACGCGGGCGAGGGCTGGCGCGACCTGTGGCTCGACCGCCTCGGATCCGTCGAGCCGCTCATCCACACCTGGCTCGCGCACCAGACCCGCGACGCCTACTGGCGGCACGGCAGCGTCTGCGAGGACTACGCGGCGATCGACGCCGCCGTCCTCGCGGTCGGCGGCTGGCACGACCCGTACCGCGACACCGTGCTGCGGCTCGTGGAGCACCTCGACCCGGCGAAGGTACGGGGCATCGTCGGCCCCTGGTCGCACCAGTACCCCGACCGCGGCCTGCCGCCGGGGCCCGCCGTCGGGTTCCTCCAGGAGACCCTGCGCTGGTGGGACCAGCACCTGAAGGACCGCGACACCGGCGTGCTCGACGAGCCGCTGCTGCGCGCCTGGATCAGCGCCTCGCACCCGCCCGCCACGGTCTACCCGGAGCTGCCGGGCCGCTGGGTCGGCGAACCGTCCTGGCCCTCGCCGAACGTCACGCCCGTGCCGTACGCCTTCCGCGGTGACCCGGTGCTCGTCGACTCGCCGCACCACACGGGGCTCGACGCGGGCCGCTTCTTCCCGTTCGGCAACGACGCCGACCTGCCGCCCGACCAGCGCGACGAGGACGCGAAGTCCGCGTCGTTCGAGTTCGCCGTCGACCCCGAGGGCTCGGGCATCGAGGTCCTCGGCAGGCCCCGCGTGCGCCTCAGGCTCACCGTGGACGCGCCGGCGGGGCAGGTGATCGCCCGGCTGTGCGACGTGGCGCCCGACGGCTCGTCGACGCTGGTGACGCGCGGCGCGCTCAACCTGTCGGCCCGCGAGGGCCGCGACCGCGCCGTGCCCTGGCCCGAGGGCGCGACCGAGACCGTCGAGTTCGAGCTGAACGGCATCGGCCACACCTTCCCGCCAGGACACCGCATCAGGCTCGCGGTGTCGTCCGCGTACTGGCCCTGGATCTGGCCGCAGGCCGAGTCGGCGGGCTTCGTGCTCGACCCCGAGGGCTCGGGGCTCGACCTGCCGGTGCGCACCCGCTCGGCCGCCGACCGGCCCCTCGGCTTCCCGCCGCCGGAGCAGTCGGCACCGCTGGAGGTGGTGTACCCGCAGAGCGCGGCGCCCCCGCGCCCGGAGCGGCTGGTCACCCGGGACGTCGCCGAGGGCGTCTGGCGTCTGGAGGTCGACCCGCGGTACGGCGGCACCCGCGTCTACCCCGACGGTCTCGAGTTCACCGAGGACGCGCTGGAGACGTACACCATCCAGGAGAGCGACCCGCTCTCCGCGAAGGCCGTCTCCCGCTGGACGGTCCGCCTCCACCGCCCCGCGCTCTCCTGGGACACCCGGATCGAGACCCGCTCGGAGACCAGCTGCGACGCCGAGCACTTCACCACGGTCAACGAGGTCGTGTGCCGGGAGGGCGAGGAGGTCGTCTTCCGGCGCACCTGGGAGAAGCACATCCCGCGCACGGCGGGGTGAGGGGCGGCGCGGGGCGTGCGGGAGCGCGTGGGCCGTGGGGTGTTCTTTCTTACGCACGCGTGAGATGTTTCCTCCCGGCCGCATCCGACCCCAGGGGGCATATTGCTGCACATCCGCATGCAGCTGAGACGGTTTCCCGACGCGACTCTTGTAGAAAATCTGACGTGCTCGTACGGTAATTCCCTCGGTTGCCGTCCCCTCAGGAGCACCTGACGCATGAGCGAGAGCGCGTTCACCGCCCGGCCGCGGGCCGACCGGATGCGCGTGCTGGGCATCCTCAACGTCACCCCCGACTCGTTCAGCGACGGCGGGCGGTGGGACGGCCCGGGCGCCGCCGCCGCGCGGGGTGCCCGCCTGCGGGCCGAGGGGGCCGACCTCGTCGACGTCGGCGGGGAGTCCACCCGTCCTGGCGCCGGGCGGGTCCCCGCGGACGAGGAGCTGGCGCGGGTCGTGCCCGTGGTCGGGCTGCTCGCCGCTTCCGGGATCAGGACCAGCGTCGACACGACCCGGGCCCGGGTCGCCGAGGCGGCCCTGCGCGCCGGGGCCGTCGCCGTCAACGACGTCTCCGGCGGGCGGGCCGACCCCGCCATGTCCCGGGTCGTACGGGACGCGGGCTGCCCCTGGATCCTGATGCACTCGCGCGGCACCAGCGCCACCATGCGCCGACTGGCCGTGTACCACGACGTGGTGGGGCAGGTGGTGGACGAGCTCTCCCGGCGGGTGGACGCCGCGCTCGCCGCCGGGGTCCCCGCGGACGCCCTCGTCCTCGACCCCGGCCTCGGCTTCGCCAAGACGCCCGAGCACGACTGGCTGCTCCTCGCCCACCTCGACCGGCTCTGCGCCCTGGGCTTCCCTGTGCTCGTCGGGGCGTCGCGCAAGTCGTTCCTCGGCGCGCTGCTGGCCGGGCGGGACGGCAGGCCGCGCCCCGTCGCCCAGCGGGAGGACGCCACCACTGCCGTGACGGCCTATGCCGCGCTCGCCGGGGCCTGGGGCGTGCGGGTGCACGCGGTGCGCGCGGCCGTCGACGCGGCGCGCGCCGTGGCGGCCATCCGGGCCGCAGGCCCGCCGGACGCGCCCCGGCCGGCGGACGGCTGTCCGCCGGCCGGGACGCTCACCGCGCGATCATCGCCCGTACGGCCGAACTGACGCCGTCCGCACGTGCGGTGAGCGCGGCGACCGAGTCGGCCGCCGCACGCAGCCTGGCGCGCTCCCGCACGTCGCGCACCCCGGTGAGGTTGACCTCGACGTTGACGCGCGCGGTGGTGGCGGCGGCCCGCGCCGCGTCGGCGGCCGCGGCGACGTCGGTGATGACGTTGCGGTTGCCGACGGGTGCCAACTCCTCCGCCACGGAGATGAGTTCGTCGGCCGCGGCGATGACGGCCGCCGGGGGTCCCGCGGCGGCGAGCAGCGCGGCGGCGATGGTCGCGGAGCGCTCCGCCTTCTCCTCCTGCGTGGCGTGGGGCAGCCGGTAGGCGTCGGCCACCCCGCCGAAGGCCTCGGCGTCCAGCTCGGCCAGGCGGAGCGCCTCGTGCCGCAGGCGTTCCGCCCGGTCGAGCGCGCGCCGGACGGTGGCCGCGTGCTCCGCGTACTTCCCGCCCTCGGTGTAGCGGGCGACCATGGCGAGGAGTCCGGCCGCCTGGGCCGCGTGCAGCGCGGCGACCGCCCCGCCGCCGGGGGCCGGGACGCGGGCCGCGAGGTGGTCGAGATAGGCGCCGATCTTCTGGTCGCGCATGCGAGGTCCTGTTCTGACGGTGGGTTTTTGGGCCTGGGGCGGGGCGCTCACACCACGCGGCACGGGGGCTCCCTGCCTTCGAGGTACGCGCTGAGGTTGTCCAGCACGAGCCGTCCCATCGCCGTACGGGTCCCCATCGTGGCGCTGCCGAGGTGCGGCAGCAGGACGACGTTGTCCAACTGCCGCAGCTCCTCGGGGACATGCGGCTCGTCCTCGTACACGTCGAGCCCGGCGCCCGCGAGGGTGCCCGCGCGCAGTGCGGCGGCCAGCGCCCGCTGGTCGACCACCTCGCCGCGCGCCGTGTTGATGAGGAACGCGGTGGGCTTCATCGCCGCCAGGCCCTCGGCGCCGACGAGGTGGGTGTTCTCGGGGCCGCCGGGGACGTGCAGCGAGACGAAGTCCGCGGTGCGCAGCACCTCTCGGGCGCTCGCCAGCCGCCGGGCCCCGGGGATGCCGGGGTCGGCGGGCGGTCCTGCGTCGTAGTGGACGACGGACATGCCGAAGCCGAAGTGCGCGCGGTGCGCGACGGCCCGGCCGATCCGGCCCATGCCGAGGATGCCGAGGGTCGCGCCGGTGACGTCCGTGCCGAGCAGGTGGGTGGGCCGCCACCCCGTCCACCGGCCCGACCTGGCCTCGCGTTCGCCCTCCGCGGCCCGCCGCGCGGCCATGAGGATCAGCAGCATCGCCGTGTCGGCCGTGGTGTCGGTCAGCACGCCGGGGGTGTTGGTGACGGTGATGCCGTGCCGGCGGGCGGCCTCGGTGTCGATGTTGCTGAACCCGACCCCGAAGTTGCCGATGAAGCGGGTCCGTACGTCGGTGCCGAACAGGTCGGCCGACAGCCGGTCGGAGACGGTGGGCAGCAGGACGTCGGCCTCGCGCAGCGCCGCGCGCAGGCCCTCGGTGCCGAGCGGTTCGTCCGTCTCGTTCAGCCGGACGCCCGGGTAGCGCTCTGTGAGTTCGCTCTCCACGGCGGCGGGCCAGCGGCGGGTGACGACGACGACCGGGCGGGGCCCCGGGGTGCCGGGCGCACCGCTCACCCCGCCGCTCCCCCCGTCGCTCATCGCGCCGCTCATCGTGCCGCCGGGAGTGCGCCGCCCGTGGCTGCCAGCACGGCGGCCACCGTCTCCCCCATGCTGGACGGGTCGGGCGCCACGGTCACCCCGGCGCCGGTGAGGATCTCGACCTTCTCCTGCGCGGACTCGCCGACCGCCGAGACGATCGCCCCCGCGTGGCCCATGGTGCGGCCCTTGGGGGCGGCGAGGCCCGCGATGTACGCGACGACGGGCTTCGTCATCCGCTCCCGCACGAAGGCCGCGGCCTCGGCCTCCTGGGGTCCGCCGATCTCGCCGATCATGACGACGGCATCGGTGTCCTGGTCGTCCTCGAAGAGTTCGAGCACGTCTTTGAACGAGGACCCGTTGACCGGGTCGCCGCCGATGCCGACGGAGGTCGACACCCCGATGCCCAGGTCCTTGAGCTGCGCCGCCGCCTCGTAACCCAGCGTGCCGCTGCGGCCGACGACGCCGACCCTGCCGGGCAGGAAGACGTGCCCCGGCATGATGCCGAGCATGGCGCGCCCCGGGGTGATGGTCCCCGCGCAGTTGGGGCCGGTCAGCCGCA
This sequence comes from Streptomyces sp. NPDC047002, assembly GCF_040704505.1. Classification (NCBI taxonomy): domain Bacteria; kingdom Bacillati; phylum Actinomycetota; class Actinomycetes; order Kitasatosporales; family Streptomycetaceae; genus Streptomyces; species Streptomyces sp. NPDC047002. The sequence continues at coordinate 11,335 of NZ_JBEYWC010000020.1, read as the reverse complement.
TCCGGTCGGCGGCGCGGTAGCGCCGCATGTAGCGCTTGACGCGGATCATGTCCTGGGTCGGTATGCCGTCCGTGACGCACACGCAGTAGCGGATCCCGGCGTCCGCGGCCTCCATGACGGCGTCGGCGGCGAACGGCGGGGGCACGAAGACGATCGAGGCCGTGGCGCCGGTGGCGGCGACGGCGGCCTTGACCGTGTCGAACACGGGGCGGCCGAGCACCTCGGTGCCGCCGCGGCCCGGGGTGACGCCGCCGACGACGCGGGTGCCGTAGCGGATCATCTCCTCGGTGTGGAAGCGCCCGATGCGGCCGGTGATGCCCTGCACCAGGACGGGGGTCTCTTCGGTGAGCAGAATGGCCATGTCCGTCCTTACCTCAGCTCGCGGCGGGCGCCGGGACCCGGGCGACCGCCTCGGCGGCGGCCGCCTTCAGGGAGTCGGCGCTGTGGATCGGCAGACCGGACTCGCGCAGGATCCGCTGCCCCTCGTCGACATGCGTCCCGGCGAGCCTGACGACGACGGGCACCGGCACGTCGATCTCCTTGAAGGCGTCCACGATGCCCCGCGCCACCCAGTCGCAGCGGTTGATGCCCGCGAAGATGTTGACGAGGAGCACCTTGACGTTGTCGTCGCGCAGGACGGCGCGGAACGCCTTGAGCACCCGCTCGGGGGAGGCGCCGCCGCCGATGTCGAGGAAGTTGGCCGGCCGGCCGCCGGCGAGTTCGATCATGTCGAGCGTCGCCATCGCGAGGCCCGCGCCGTTGATCATGCAGCCGATGTCACCGTCGAGGCCGACGTAGGCGAGGCCGCGGTCGGCGGCGTGGCTCTCCCGCGCGTCCTCCTGGCTGCGGTCGCGCAGTTCGGAGATGTCGGGGTGGCGGAAGAGGGCGTTGTCGTCGAAGGACACCTTGGCGTCCAGGGCGACGAGCTCGCCCTCGGTGGTGACGGCGAGCGGGTTGATCTCCAGCAGGGTCGCGTCGAGTTCGCGAAACGCCCGGTAGGCCGAGAGGAAGACCCCGGCGGCACGGGCGATCTGCTCGGCGGGCAGGCCGAGCGCGAAGGCCAGCTCGCGGGCCTGGAACTCCAGGAAGCCCACGGCCTGTTCGATGGAGGCGCCGGTGAGCGAGCCGGGCCGCTCGGCGGCGATCTCCTCGATCTCGGTGCCGCCCTCGGCGGAGGCGACCACCTTGAGCCGCTCGGCGCCCCGGTCCAGCACGATCGCGAAGTAGAGCTCGCGCGCGATGTCGGTGGCCTCCTCGACGTAGACCCGGTAGACGGGCTTGCCCGCAGGGGCCGACTGGCGGGTGACGAGGCGCCGGCCGAACAGAGCGTCGGCGGCGTCGTACGCCTCGCGGTCCGACCTGCACAGCCGCACGCCGCCCGCCTCGCCGCGCCCGCCGGTGTGCACCTGGGCCTTCACCACCCAGGCGGCGCCGCCCAGTTCCCTGGTGCGGTAGGACGCCTGCTCGGGGCTGTAGGCGAGGCCGCCGCGCGGCACCGGGATGCCGAAGCGGGCGAGGATCTCCTTGGCCTGGTACTCGTGGATGTCCATGGCCGCCTCACGTCCTCTGCTTCGCGGTGGCCCTGATGGCCTCGTCCATCAGCAGGACGGTGCGCGCCATGCGCTCGGAGGCGGCGTCGATCATCCGCCCGTCGAGCGAGGCGGCGCCCCGGCCCTCGGCCTCGGCCTTGCGCAGCTCCTCGACGATGCGCCGTGCGCGCTCCACCTCGGCCTCGGGCGGGCTGAACACCTCGTTGGCCAGGGCCACCTGGCTGGGGTGGATGGCCCACTTGCCCTCGGCGCCGAGCGAGGCGGCGCGCAGCGCCCCGGCCCGGAAGCCGTCCGGGTCGGAGTAGTCGCCGAACGGGCCGTCGACGGCGCGCAGTCCGTAGGCGCGGCAGGCGACGATCATGCGGGAGAGCGCGAAGTGCCACTGGTCGCCCGGGTAGCCGGGGTTGAGCCCGCCGATGCTGACGGTCCTCGCCCGGTTGCTCGCGGCGTAGTCGGCGACGCCGAAGTGCAGGGCTTCGAGGCGGTCGCTGCCGGCCGCGATCGCCTCGACGTTGGCCATGCCGAGCGCCGTCTCGATGAGCGCTTCGAGGCCGACGCGGTTGCGGTGCCCGTGGGCCTGCTCGACCTGGTCGACGAGGGCCTCCACGCAGTACAGGTCGGCGGGCACGCCCACCTTGGGGACCAGCAGGGTGTGCACCCGGTCGCCTGCCTGCTCCATGACCTCGATGACGTCGCGGTACATGTACGGGGTGTCGAGGCCGTTGATCCGCACGGAGACGGTCTTGCCGCGTGCCGCCCAGTCGATGTCCCGCAGGGCGTCGATGACGTTCTCGCGCGCCTGCTCCTTCTCCGAGGGGGCGACGGCGTCCTCCAGGTCGAGGAAGACGTAGTCGGCTTCGCTGTCTGCGGCGTTCGCGATGAACGCCGGGTTGGATCCCGGCACCGCGAGTTCGCTGCGCTGGAGCCTGGGGACGCGGGTGGGGTTCAGGGTGTGGCTCATCGGGGGTCCTCCTCGATCGCTGTCGGATGCCGTACGGAGGGCTCGCTCACCCGCGGGCGGCGGTGAGTTCTGGGGCGAGGGGCGGGTGTGCGGCGCCGCCCTCTGCGGCCGGGCCCGCGCCGGCCGTCTCGCGGTAGTGGGCCTGGGCGGCCGCGACGCCCGACCCCGGTTCGACGCGGGCGCCCGCGTCGGCCAGGGCCATCTCGGCAGCGGCGAGGGCCGCCAGGCACATCACCTCGTTCAGGTCGCCGAGGTGGCCGATGCGGAAGACCTTCCCCGCGACCTTGGAGAGGCCGCCGCCGAACGAGGTGCGGTAGCGCTCGTAGCCGATGCGGACCACCTCGGCGCCGTCCACGCCCGCGGGGACGCGCACCGCGGAGACGGTGTCGGAGTGCCAGGTGGGCGCGGCGGCGCACAGGTCGAGCCCCCAGGCGGCGACGGCCTTGCGCACCCCTTCGGCGAGGCGGTGGTGGCGGGCGAAGACCTGCGGGAGCCCCTCGGCGAACAGCAGGTCGAGGGAGGCGCGCAGCCCGTGCAGCAGCGGGGTGGGCGGGGTGTAGGGGAAGAACCCGGCGTCGTTGGCCTTGATCTGGTCCTCGAAGCTGAAGTAGCAGCGCGCCATGGTCGAGGACTCGGCGGCTTCGAGCGCCTTGGGGCTGACGCTCAGCATGGACAGGCCCGCGGGGAGCATCAGCCCCTTCTGGGAGCCGGTCACCGCCAGGTCGACGCCCCACTCCTCCTGCCGGAAGTCGATGGAGGCGACGGAGGAGACGCCGTCGACGAACAGGAGCGCACCCGACCCGGTCTCGTCCATCGCGGCGCGGACGGCCGCCACGTCCGAAGTGACCCCGGTCGCCGTCTCGTTGTGGGTGACGAAGACCGCCTTCACTGACGGGTCGCCGGCCAGCAGCCGCCGGTACTCGCCGACCGGCACGCCCTCGCCCCACGCGGCGTCCACACACACCACGTCGAGCCCGAGGCGGCGCGCCATGTCGGCCCACAGGTGCGAGAACTGGCCGAAGCGTGACATCAGCACCCGGTCGCCGGGGCTGAGCGTGTTGGAGATGGCGGCCTCCCACGCGCCGGTGCCGGAGGAGGGGTAGAGGAGGACCCGCCCCGACTCGTTGGCGAAAACCCGCTTCAGGTCCTCGAACAGCGGCAGGGTCAACTCCGGGAAGTCGGGGGCCCGGTGGTCCTGCATCGGTACGTTCATGGCCCGGCGTACGGGCTCGGGGACGTTGGTCGGGCCGGGGATGAACAGATGGGTCGGGCCAGTACGCACGGCTTCGTCTCCAGGTCTGCCGGGTCGAGAGGGGGCCGCGCTCGGGCGGCGCACGACACCGGCGGTCGGAAGGGCACAGGGAGTCGTGGGGCGATCGTTCGGGGGGCCGGGGGCCGGATCGTGTCCGGTGGGGCGCACGGTGCGAACGGTGGGGCCGTGCCGTCGGCCGGGACCGGTCGGCCCGCCCCCTCGCAGGGGCGGGCCGCCGGGTCGTACGGGGGGTCGCGCCGGGCCTACCGGGAGGCGCCGGGGGCCGCGGTGTCGGCGCCGGCCGGGGTGCGGCCGGTCTCGCGGGCCCAGGCGGCCGTGGGCCGCAGGGAGCCGAAGGGGAAGAAGTGGACGGCCGTCAGCAGGCTGTCCGGGTCGTCGGCGCGCGCCTCTGCGATGCCGGCGAGGGTCTCCTGCGGGTAGTAGACGGGGGTGGTGGCCAGCTTGAGCACGCCGCCGCTCTGCTTGCGCAGGACCTTCAGGGAGGCCCCGACGCCGCAGGCGACCCCGTACTTGAGGAGGCGGACCGGGGAGGTCACCCCCGGCAGGCCGACGTGGACGGGGAGTTTGTTGCCGGCCCGCCGGATGCTCTGCTCCCAGTCGATGATCGGCCCGGGGGCGAAGCAGAACTGCGTGAGCAGGTAGACGTCGCTGCCGCTGTCGGCCGCGTACGCGTTCTTGCGGCGCAGCGCCTCGGCGAGGCCGCGCTCGCCGATGTCGCTGTTGCCCTCCGGGTGTCCCGCCACCCCGACGCGGTCGATGCCGTGCCGGGCGAGGATGCCGGAGCGCAGGACCTCCATCGAGTCGGTGACGGAGCCGCGCGGCGTGCCGAGCGAGCCGGCGATGACCAGCACCTCCCGCACGCCGGACTGCGCGAGCTGCCCGGCGATGGCGTCGAGTTCCGCGAGGTCGGCGACGTTGCGCGCGGCCAGGTGGGGCACGGGGCGCATGCCCTGGGCGATGATCGCCTCGGCCGCGGCGAGGGTGTCGGCGAAGGGGGTGTCGGGCAGGAAGGTCGTGTACACCCGGGTTCCGGGCGGCAGGACCTCGGCGAGCACGCCGGGTTCTTTGCGAACCTCACGCGGCGTGACTTCGAGGCTGAAGTCGGTCATGAGCGAGGAGACGGCCGCGGAAACGGCGGCTGCGTCACGGTGTTCGGCTGCCACGGAAGGGTCTCCCAGGGGCCGGGCGTGGAGCGGAGTCGCCGCGTCGCGGGGTCAGGCGCGTCACTGCGGTCGGACTCGCGGCGGCGACGGAACCGATCGCCCACCACAATCCTGACGCGTACGTACTATTTTTTCAATACCCTGCGTGCGGGAAAATCCCAGCTGATTCGAAAGCTGCATAGGCTCTGAGCTTGGGATTTGATCGATCGTCACGGATATATTTCTTACGTGAGCGTTAGATTTACACTCCGGCGGCCCACACCTCGTGGCAGAGCGGCGCGCCCATCCAGAGGAGGAGTTCCGCCGGATGCGCGGCGTCCCAGACCGCGAGGTCGGCCGGGGCGCCGGGAGCGAGCGTCCCGGTGCCGTCCGCAAGCGCGAGCGCACGCGCCGCGGTCGAGGTGATGCCGTGCAGCGCCTCGGGCAGCTCCAACCCGAAGAGGGAGACGCCGAGATGGGCGGCGGCCCGGGGGTCGGCGAGCGGCGAGGTGCCGGGGTTGCAGCCGGTGGAGACCGCCATCGGCACCCCGTGGGTGCGCAGCAGGCCGACCGGGGGGCGCCGGTCGTCGGCGCCGGGACCGAGCGCGGCCCCCGGCAGGAGCACGGCGGTGGTGCCCGCGCGGCCGATCGCCGTGACCGCGATGTCGTCGGTGTGGACGAGGTGCGCGGCCGCCTTCGCGTAGAAGGCGGGCGCGAGCGCGCCGCCCGCGCTGTCGCTGAGGCGGTCGGCCGACAGCCGGGTGGGGACCTTCCTGCGGTAGGCGGTCTCCAGGATGGTGCTCGCGTCCTCCATGGAGATGCCGTCGGCGTCCTCGCAGTAGACCTCGACGAAGTCGGGCACCCCCGACTCGATGGCGGCGGGCAGGAGTTCGTCGCACACCCGCAGGACGTACTCCTCCCGGTCGGCGCCCGCCGGATAGGCGTGGCCCGCCAGCAGCGTGATCAGCGTGCGGACGGGCAGGGCGGCGCGGAGCCGCTCCGCGATCCGCAGCAGCCGCAGCTCGGCGCCGGGTTCGAGCCCGTAGCCCGTCTTCACCTCCAGCGTGGTGACGCCCTGGCGGACCAGCCAGCGGGCCCGGCGCAGGGCCGCGGCGAGGATGTCGTCCTCGGACGCCTCCCAGGTCGCGGCGACGGTGCGGTGCACGCCGCCGCCCGCAGGCACCGGCTCGCCGCGCGCGGCGGCACCGAACTCCTCGCGGCGGTCGCCGGCGAACAGCAGATGGGTGTGGCACTCGACGAGGCCGGGGGTGACCAGCCGGCCGCCCGCCGAGTACGGCTCGGCCGACGCCCAGGCGCGCGGCAGCTCGCCGCGCGGCCCGACCCAGGCGACGCGGCCCCCGTCGAGGACGAGGGCCGCGTCGTGGATCAGACCGTAACCGGCGCCGTCAGCGCCGCTCGGGTTTCCGGTGGCGGATGCCATGGTGGCGACCTCGGCGTCCACGACGGCCAGGGCTGGGGACATGGTGAACTCCTCTGCCGGCGCCCGATCACCGCTCCCCCGGGCTCCCCGGGGACGGCAGCGCCTTCGCGAACGGGTTGGCGGCCGTGAGCCTGACGGCCCCGTGGGAGCAGGTGTGCCCCGCCGCCGGTTTCGGGGACTGTGCAGAGGGAGGCGGCGCCGGGGCCCGGCCGAGGCCGACCGCGGTGAAGGCCGTGGTGAAGACCTTCGCCATCGGACCGCCGCATCCGAGGCAGACCAGTTCGAGCGAGTCGGCCTCGTCGACGGCCGCCCGCACCTCGCGGACGGCGCCGCAGTCGGCACACCGGTAGTCGTAGCGCGGCATCGCCGCCCCCTCTCCTGTCGCGGTGGGCGGCCGCTCAGGCCGCGGCACCCGTGAGGTGCTCCTTGACCAGGGCCACGGCCGCGTTGGCGTCGGAGCCGTACCGCGTGCCCATCTGCTCGGCGTTGCCCCGGTTGATCGCGGCCCCGCCGGTCATCAGGAGGTACTTGTCGCGCGCGCCCTGCTTGGCGAGGAGTTCGACGGTCTTCTCCACGTAGACGGTGGAGGAGTTGGTCATCACCGACATGCCGATGGCGACGGCGCCGTTGTCCTCTGCGGCCTGCACGAACTGCTCGGGCTTGACGTTCTTGCCCAGGTCGATGACCTTGAAGCCGTTGGCCTTGAGCATCAGGCAGACCAGGTTCTTGCCGATGTCCTGGGTGTTGCCGCGCACCAGGCCGACGACGACGGTGCCGGTGGGCCCGTCGGCGGAGCCGGTCGCCTCAAGCAGCGGCGTCAGGATCGGCATGGCCTTGTCCATGGTCTTGGCCGCCTTGAGCATGTCGGTCACGAAGCGCTCGTTGCGCTCGTACATGTCGCCGACGATCTTCATGCCGAGCGACAGGCCCTCGAAGACGACCTCCTGGGGGCTCATGCCGCGTTCGAGGCCGATCTTGGTCCACTCGATGGCCTTGTCGCCGTCGTAGTCCATGATGGCCTCGACGAGCTTCTCGTTGACCTCGTCGGTGCTCCCCTCGGGCGCGGCCTGCCGGGACTTGCCCGCGGCCACCGCGTCGTCGGACTCCGTGGTGTTGGCGCGGGTCGAGGCGTGCTTGGGGTGGCCCGGCAGGTACACCTCCGAGAGGTCGCCGAGCGCCTGGACGTCCATGGGGTACTTGATGGAGGCGCAGGTGTCGATCATCGCGTGCAGGTTCTCCTCCGGCACGGTCCAGTCGATGTCGCAGCCCGGCATGCAGACGAAGCCGCCGTTGTAGCCGACCTCGGCCGCCAGCTTCTTCACCTCGGCGGCGACCTCGTCGGGCGTGCCGTGCATGAGCGTGGAGAACGGGCTGAGGGTGCCCATCAGCGAGATCTCCCCGCCGATCACCCGCTTCGCGTGGTCCATGCCCGGATACATGTCGCCGTTGAAGTTTGCGCAGCCGTTGTCGGCGATGTCCCGCCAGATCGGCTGGGTGAAGGTGCAGGTGTGGGTGAACGCCGGTGCCCCGAAGGTCTCCTTGATGTACTGGAAGAGGCGCTTCTGGTAGGGCAGGCCGAACTCCCGGTAGACCTCGGGCGGCAGGATGTCGCTTGAGCAGAACGGGTCCAGGATGTTGCACGCGTCGAGGCCCGCCTCGTACATGTTCCGGCAGACGTTCTTCACGACGTCCAGGGCCAGTTCGATGACCTCCTTCGCATAGTCCGGATCCTCCGAGATGTACGTGAGGAACTCGCTCGAACCGGTCATCAGCTGCGCCGTGGTGATCGGACCGCCGACCGGTGTGACGAGCGCGCGCGTCGACTTCACGCCCGCGTCCACATACGTGCGCGCCTCGCGGCGCAGCTCGGGCAGCCGGCCCCAGTCGTCGTTGAAGCCGGTCCTGCCGTAGGACTCCTTGAACCGGTGGAACGTCTCCCGGTCCGGCGTCGGGTGCTTCACCAACGACGGCTGGGCGTACGGCAGATAGTCGAGCTCGCAGCCGGTCACGCACTCCACGGGGGTGAACAGGTCGGTGCCGACGACCATCACGTCGCCGCCGAACTTCTCCACCGCCTTCATCTTCGCGTGCGCCTGGGCCTCTCCGTCGCGCAGCGCCTTGTCGACGGTGATCCCGCCCTCGCGGATACCGCGGGTCATCAGCAGCGGCACGACCGGTACCTGATCCGGCAGCTCCGACATCGTCACAGCCGCGAAGATCCGCTCCCGGCCCGTCATCTGATCGGGCATGACCTTTCCTTCCCTTCGTGCGGCCGGCCCGGTACCGCCACCGGGCCGCCGCCTGTGAATGCGCCGGCCCCGCATCGGTCACGGATGTCCGCTCGCCCGCAGAAGGTGACGTGAACGGCATGTCCCAGTGCTGCGGGTGGCACCCGCTTCCGGGATCGCGGAGGTCCGAGCAGCATGCTCCGCCCTCCACCGCACCATTCATGACGTGGGGCGAAGGGGAGGGTCCGGCGCCAGGCAGCAGGCCGTGCGCTCCCCTTCATGCCGGCGAGACCCTCATAGGTTCGCCCATGGGAATCCTCACGTCCGCGGGTGATTTTGGCAATAGTCCTTACAGGACTCTCTCCAGCCGCCCCTCCTGCGGGACACGGGGAGGGCGACCCGCGGTCGGGCGGCGGCCTCCATACCTCTGGCCCACGTAAGAAATCACCGGAGAGCCACCGCCGCAACCGGCGGAACACACGGCACAGGACGTCGGTAACTCAGCTGGTACACAGCATTCTTACGGTCTTTTTCCCATGCGGCACTGCTGGACATCTCCAGGAAACAATCGTACGCTCACGGAAGATATACCGCTCCCGGGATGCCCTGCCTCGGACCGCGGCACGGCAGAGCGGCAGCTCCACGGCGACGCACATGCCAGGTAAGCGAGGTGACGGTGGTGACGTCCAGCACAGCGCTCATACACGCAGATCAGGTGCCCGTCGCGGGCGGACGCGGGGCCGCACCGCCGCCCACGGCGCCCCCGGGCACACTGAGCGCGCTGCGTACCGACGCGTACGCCGCCCTGCACGATCTGGACGCCGCCGCGAAGGGGCGCGCCAGCATCGTCAGGTCGTGCTCGGAGATGGAGGGGCTCTCGGAGTCCGACCGGGAGTCGCTGAAGTACCTCCTGCGCTCCCTCACCGAGCAGCGCAAGCGGCTGCGCGCGCTGCGCCGGCTGTGGCAGAGCCTCGACGACTTCGAACGCCCCTCCGCCGACCTGGTGGAGGCCACCCAGCTCTGTATGCGGGAGAGCAGCGAACTCGCCTCCGCACTCGACCCGTGGCGGCTGCGGACCATCGGCCAGGTCGCGCGGTCCGTCTCCACGACCTGGACCCTGCTGGCCGGCGCCGCCGACAAGTTCCGCGACCCCGCGCCCGCCGCGGGGCACGCCGATGCCGCCGGCACCCCGGCCGCCGGGGAAGCGGCGGCCACGGAAGCGCGGGGCGACGCCCCCCGACGGCCACAGGAGACACCGTGACGTCCACTCACCGCTCCGCCATCGACACCGGCCTCGCCGAGGCCGATCCGGAGACCGCTGCCGCCATCGAGGCCGAACTGCGCAGGCAGCGCGGCACGTTGGAGATGATCGCGTCGGAGAACTTCGCGCCCCTCGCGGTCCTCCAGGCGCAGGGCTCCGTCCTGACCAACAAGTACGCCGAGGGCTACCCGGGCAAGCGCTACTACGGCGGCTGCGAACACGTCGACGTGATCGAGCAGTTGGCGATCGACCGGGCGAAGGCGCTGTTCGGCGCCGAGCACGCCAACGTCCAGCCGCACTCCGGCGCGCAGGCCAACGCCGCCGCCATGGCAGCGCTGCTCACCCCGGGCGACACCCTCCTCGGCCTCGACCTCGCCCACGGCGGCCACCTCACCCACGGGATGCGGATCAACTTCTCCGGAAAGCTGTACAACGTGGTCGCGTACCACGTCGACAAGGAGTCGGGGCGCGTCGACATGGCGGAGGTCGAACGGCTGGCGCGCGAGCACCGGCCGAAGCTGATCGTCGCCGGGTGGTCCGCCTACCCGCGCCACCTGGACTTCCCTGCCTTCCGCCGGATCGCCGACGCCACCGGCGCGCGGCTGCTGGTCGACATGGCGCACTTCGCCGGGCTCGTCGCGGCGGGCCTGCACCCGAACCCCGTGCCGTACGCGGACGTCGTCACCACCACCACGCACAAGACACTCGGCGGGCCGCGGGGCGGGCTGATCCTGTGCGGCGCGGGGCTGGCCAGGAAGGTCGACTCCGCGGTCTTCCCCGGCCAGCAGGGCGGGCCGCTCGCCCATGTCGTCGCGGCGAAGGCCGTGGCCCTGTCGCTCGCGGGCCGCGCCGAGTTCGCGCAGCGCCAGCGGCTGGTGCTCGAAGGGGCCGGGATACTGGCCGAGCGCCTCGGCCGCGCCGACTGCCGCGAGCACGGGGCGCGCGTGCTGACCGGGGGCACCGACGTGCACCTGGTCCTGGTCGACCTGGTGGAGTCGCGCCTGGACGGCAGGCAGGCCGAGGACCGGCTGCACTCCGTGGGCATCACCGTCAACCGCAACGCCGTGCCCTTCGACCCGCGCCCGCCCATGGTCACGTCGGGGCTGCGGATCGGCACGCCCGCCCTGGCCGCCCGCGGCTTCACCGCCGTGGACTTCGCCGAGGCCGCCGACATCGTCGCCGAGGCGCTCGTACCCGACCTGGACGGCGCCGCGCTCGATCGGCTGCGGGCCCGGGCCGCCGCGCTCGCCGACCGCCGCCCCCTCTACCCGTCGCTGGGCGCCGACCTGGGCGCCGACCGGCCGTGAGCACCCGTCCGCCGGGCGCCGAGCGGCCGTGAGCCCGTGGCCCGCCGCGCTCACTCGGCGGCGGACTCGGCTGTCAGGGCGCGCAGTTCGCGGGAGAGGTGGGGTTCGGTGGGCTGTGGCCTGTTGTCGTCCCAGGTGAGGTGGAGGATGGTGGCCGAGTCGAGCTGCCGCT